>JANLHE010000632.1 GCA_024653875.1 Acidobacteriota bacterium | reverse complement strand
TCCGGGGTGTGGATCACCACCACGGCATGGGCGCGGGGACTCGCCACGGCGAGTTCCCGAATCCACCGGACGGACGCCGGCGACGGGCGCCCGCGATGTACCAACACGACGTGCCGATGCCACAGCCGGCGGCGCTCACCCTCCGGCGCATCCAGATGCGCGTCCACGGCGGCATAGCCCAGCGGCGCGGCGGCCGCGGCGAACGCCGCCACGATCGCCTCGGGCGTCCCGGGTGGCGCCTGCGCGATCACCCGCATGCCCGCGCCCCGCACCTGCCGCAGCGCGCCGCACCACGCCCGCACCTGGTCGCACACGGCGTCGCTCACGCGCCGCTGCTTCTGCAAGAAGCAGACCCGCGCGGCATGGGGCGGAAAACCCGGCGCGCCCAAAGGACCGTGCAGGAATTTCGATAGAATGACCACGCGATGATTCGGTTTTTGACAGCGGGTGAATCTCACGGACCGGCGCTGGTCGTGGTGCTTGACGGCGTACCGGCCGGACTCCCGCTCTCGGCCGCGGACGTCAATCGCGATCTCGCGCGCCGGCAGTTGGGCTACGGCCGGGGCCGCCGGATGGCCATCGAACAGGACGAGGTGGAGATCCTGTCCGGCGTACGGCGGGGGCAGACCATCGGCAGTCCGCTCACGATGCTCATCCGCAATCGTGACTGGGTCAACTGGCAGTACACGATGAGCGCCGAGGCCGAACCGGACCCGGCGTTGCCCGGCGCCCGGCGCGCGCCGGTGACGCGCCCGCGCCCCGGCCATGCGGACCTGGCGGGCGGATTGAAGTATCAGCGCGACGACATGCGCGACGTGCTCGAGCGCGCCAGCGCCCGCGAAACCGCCGCGCGCGTGGCGGCCGGCGCGGTGGCCCGCACCCTGCTGGCCGCGCTCGGCATCCAGGTGGCCAGCCACGTGACAGCCATCGGCTCCGCCGCGGTGGCCGATCCGCTGGCCTGCGACTTTGCCCGCGTCGCGGCGCTTGACGATGACGATGGCGTGCGTTGCGCCGACCCCGCGGTGGGCGCCGCCATGCGCGCCTGCGTCGATGCCGCGCGCGAGGCCGGGGACACGGTTGGCGGCGCGTTCGAGGTCATCGCGCACGGCGTGCCGGTCGGCCTGGGCAGCCACGCGCAGTGGGATCGCAAACTCGACGGCCAGCTCGCGCAGGCGCTGATGTCCATCCAGGCGATCAAGGCCGTCGGCGTCGGGCGGGGCCCTGACGTGGCCCACCTGCCCGGGTCGCAGGTGCACGACGAGATCCTCCGCGCGGGCGACCACCCCACCGGCACGTTGCCGGCGCTGCGCCGTCCCACCAATCGCGCGGGCGGCCTGGAAGGCGGCATCACCAACGGCGAAGACGTGCGGGTCTCCGCCTGGATGAAACCCATTTCCACGCTGATGGCGCCACTCCGGTCGGTCGACCTCACGACGATGGAGGAAGAGCCGGCGGCGATTGAACGCAGCGACGTCTGTGCCGTGCCCGCGGCGGCCGTGGTGGGCGAAGCCATGGTGTGCCTGGTGTTGGCCAACGCCGCGCTGGAGAAGTTTGGCGGCGACTCGATGGCCGACGTGCAGCGTGCCGCCACGGCGTGGCAGGCCACGGTCCGCGCGCGCCTCACCGGCCCACGTCCCAGGGCCGGCTCGTAATGCTGCGTCCGATCGTGAAATACGGCACGGCGTCCCTGCAGGCGCCGGCGCAGGCCGTCACCACCTTCGACCCGTCGCTCCACGCGCTCATCGACGACATGATCGAGACGATGTATGCCGCCCCCGGCATCGGGCTCGCGGCGCCGCAGGTGGGCGTCCCCCTGCGCCTGTGCGTCATCGACCTCAGTTCCGGCGCGCGCGGCGCGGACGTGATCGTGCTGGCCAACCCGGAATTCGTGGAACGAGAGGGCATGCAGCTGGAGGAAGAAGGCTGCCTCAGCGTGCCGGGATTCCAGGCCACGTGCCCGCGTCCCGCGCGCGTGGTCGTGAAAGGACAAGGGCGGGACGGCCAGGACGTGGTGGTGGAAGGCACGGGCCTGTTCGCGCGGGCGCTGCAGCACGAGATCGATCACCTCGACGGCCGGCTCTTCCTCGATCGGCTTCGCAGCCTGCAGCGCGACCTCATCGTCCGGAAGATCCGCAAGATGCAGCGCCAGGACCGCTGGTGATGGCATGCGGGTGATCTACTGCGGCACACCGGCGTTCGCCGTGCCGTCCCTGGCGGCGCTCGTGGCCGCCCACGAGGTGGTCGCCGTGGTGACGCAGCCCGACCGCCCGAGCGGACGAGGCCGGAAGGTCACGCCCAATCCCGTGAAGGCGCTGGCCGCCGCGCACGATATTCCGGTGCTGCAACCCGCGCGCTTGCGCGATCCGCACTGGTTGGGTGACATCGCGGCGCTGCGCGCGGACATCGGCGTGGTGGCCGCCTACGGACGGCTGCTGCCCCAGGCGCTGCTCGATCTGCCCCGCCTGGGATTCATCAACGTGCATGCCTCCCTGCTGCCGCGCTGGCGCGGCGCCGCCCCCATCCACCGCGCGGTCATCGCGGGTGATGACATCACGGGGGTCACCATCATGCGCGTGGTGCTGGCGCTGGACGCCGGGCCGATGCTGTCGGCCGCCTCCATCCCGATCGAAGGCAGCGACACCAGCCACACGCTGGAGCGTCGCCTGGCCACGCTGGGCGCGGAGCTCCTGATCGCGACAATGTCGCAGCTGAACGCCGGCACGGCGGTTGACACGCCGCAGGACGAGTCCCAGGTGACCTACGCGGCCCGGCTCGAGCGTCACGAGAGCCAGATTACGTGGGCGCGCCCCGCATCCGTCATCGATCGCCAGATTCGCGGCCTGCAGCCGTGGCCCCTGGCCGCCGCCATCGTCGAGGGTAAGCGGATCGCGTTTCTGCGGTCGTCGGTCGCCGACACGACGGTGCACACGACACTGCCGGGCACCGTGTTGTCGGCCGGCGCCGCGGGCCTGGTGGTCGCGTGCGGTCCCGGCGCGGTCTGCATCACCGAGGTGCTGCCTGAAGGGCGGCGCGCGATGCCGGTGGCCGCGTTTCTCAACGGCACGCCTGTCGCCCCCGGGACGCTGATCCACGCGCTGCCCTCGGCTGGTGCAGCCTCGTGACCAGCGTGCGCGTGCTGGCCGCGCAGGTGCTCATCGCCCTCGATCGCGGCCGCACGACGCTGTCCACCGAGGTCGATCGCGCGCGTCGCGGTCTGACCGACGAACGCGATCGCGGCCTGCTGCTGGAGCTCACGGCCGGCGTGTGCCGGTGGCGCGCCGAACTGGATGCGTACCTGGCCGCGTGCAGCACGCGGCCGCTCGCGGAGATGGATACGGCCATCCTGGCGACGCTGCGGATCGCGTTGTACCAGCTTCGGCATCTGGATCGCATTCCCGCCCACGCGGTGGTGCACGAATCGGTGGAGGCCGCGCGCGAACTCGGGTCGCCGCTGGGCGCGGGATTCGTCAACGGGATCCTTCGCACCTACCAGCGCAGGCGCGACACCCTGACGCTGCCGCCCAGGCCGGAGGCCGGGGCCACGCGCCGGCAACACCTGGCGTACCTGAGCGTGACACTGTCGCACCCCAGGTGGCTGGTGGCGCGCTGGCTGGATCGGTACGGGTTTGCCGCCACCGAGCGCTGGTGCCAGTTCAACAACGCCACGCCCGACGTGACCGTGCGGGCCCGCCGCGCGGACGCCGACGCGCTTACGCTGCTGCACGATGCGGGCGTCACGGCCGCACGCGGCGCGTTCGCCGCCGAGGTGGCGCGCCTGGCGCCTGGCGTGCTCGGATCCCTCGATCCCGCGCTGCGCCGCGACCTGGTGGTGCAGGACGAAGGCTCAATCGTGGTGGCGCACGCCGTCGGCGCGCGTCCGGACGAACGCGTGCTCGACCTGTGCGCGGCCCCCGGCGGCAAGACCGTGATCGTGTGGGGCGACATGCGCCAGCGCGGCTGCCTGGTGGCCTGTGACGCGCGCCCGCACCGCATCCAGATCCTGCGCGACACCTTGCAGGAGGCCGATCAGCCCCTCCGCATCGTGATGCTGGATGCCGCCGAGCCGCTGCCGTTCGGCGAGGCGTTCGACCGCGTGTTCGTGGACGCGCCGTGTTCGGGCACCGGCACGCTGCGTCGAGACCCCGACGCCAAGTGGTCGGTCACGCTCGAGGCGCTGCCCGCGCTCGTCGAGACCCAGCGGCGCATCCTGGCGCAGGCCGCGTCGGCCGTCGCGCCCGGCGGCCTGCTCATCTACGCCACGTGTTCGAGCGAACCCGATGAAAATGACGAGGTGGTGGACGCGTTTCTCGCCTCGTCCCTGGATTTCGTCGAGGCTCCCTTGAGCGGACCGCTCGTGGATCCGCGCGGACGCCTGCGCACGCTGCCGCCGCGCGACGGCCTCGATGCGTTCTTCGCCGCGCAGTTGGTCCGGCGCGAATCCGCGTAGTACACTTTTTTTGCCCTATGCCCGAGTTCCAGCCTCACCACCACGCCTCGCCAGGGTCGCTGCGTACGCGGGTGTGGACCGCCGGCCGGTGGACACTCCTCCTGGCGGGACTCGCCATGACCTACGGCGTGTTCCTGCTGGCCTCCATGCGCATCGCGATCACGGCGCGTGAAGTGACGGTGCCCGATGTGCGGGGGCAATCGGTGGAGGTCGCCACCGAGACGCTGGCGTCGATGGGCCTCGCCGTGGTGCTCGACCCGCTGCGTCGGCCCGACGCGGAAGTCCCGGCGGACCATGTCCTGTCCCAGGAACCCGACGCCGGCGCGGTCATCCGGCGCCAGCGGCCCATCCGCATCCGCGTGAGTGATGGCCTCCGCGTCGCGCCGGTGCCCGCCGTGACCGGTCAGTCCGAACGGGCGGCCCAGATCATCCTCGCGCAGGATCGCGTGTCGGTCACGCACACGTCGGAAATCTACAGCGCGGCGTATCCGCCGGCACAAATCGTGGCGCAGGATCCGCCGGCGAAGAGCCTGGCCCCGAGCGTCTCGCTGCTGGTCAACCGCGGCGAGGACGCCGTGACGTACGTGATGCCGGATTTGATCGGCACCGCGGGCACGCGCGTGGCCGAGATCCTCCGGCGCCGCCTCTTCCGGGTGACCATCATCGGCGAAGTGCCGTATCCGGGCCTGCCCGCCGGCACCGTCGTGCGCCAGTCGCCGCAGGCGGGATTCCAGATGGCGTTGGGTGACCCGATCACCCTGGAGGTCAGCCGATGAGCGTCCGCATTGCCCCGTCGATCCTGGCGGCCGATTTTGCGCGCCTGGGGGAACAGGTGGCACTGGTGGCCGGCGCCGGCGCGGGGGTGATTCACGTGGACGTGATGGACGGCCACTTCGTGCCGAACATCACGATGGGGCCCCTGGTGGTCTCGGCGCTCTCGCGCGTGACCACGCTGCCGCTCGACGTGCACCTGATGATCAGCGATCCGAACCAGTACCTTGACGCGTTTGCCAAGGCCGGCGCCGCCACGATCACCGTCCATGCGGAAGCGACGGTGCACCTGCACCGGACGCTGGCGCGCATCCGGCAGCTGGGCGCGCGCGCCGGTGTCGCGATCAACCCGGGCACGCCGGTGGAGGTCCTGCGCGAGGTCGTCGATCTGCTGGATCAGGTCCTCGTCATGTCCGTGAACCCCGGGTTTGGCGGCCAGTCGTTCATCCCGCGCAGCCTCGACAAGGTGCGCGCGGTCCGCGCCCTCGCGGCCGGCGCGGGCCATCCCATCGACATCGAGGTGGATGGCGGCGTGGATCTGACCAACGCGGGCGATCTGGCCCAGGCCGGCGCCACGATCCTCGTCGCCGGCGTCTCCATCTTCGGGCAGCCCGACCCGGCCGCCGCCACCCGCGCCCTGCAGCAGGCCGCCGACGCCGGGGCCGCGCGGGCCTGATGCCCACCGCCACCAGCACCCTGCGCGTCCGCTACGCCGAAACCGATCGGATGGGCGTCGTGTATCACGCCAACTACCTCGTGTGGTTCGAGATCGGGCGCACCGATCTGCTGCGGGACCTGGGGTGGACGTACCGGGCGATGGAAGAGTCCGGCGTCATGCTACCGGTCATCGAGGCGCAGTGTGAGTACCGCCGCCCGGCGCGTTACGATGATGAGATTGAGGTGCGCACGACCGGACGGCTGTTGTCGGCCGTGCGCCTGGAGTTCACCTACGATGTCGTGCTGGCGCGGGACGGGACGACGGCCGCCGTCGGGCTGACGCGCCACGCGGCGTTGGGCACGGATGGCCGGCCCTGCCGGCTGCCCGATCGCATTCGAGAGGCCTTTGCGTGAAAGCACTCGTGACCGGCGCGGCCGGCTTTATCGGTTCGACCCTGGCCGACGCGTTGACCGCGCGCGGCACCGAGGTCATTGGCCTCGACTGCTTCACCGACTACTACGCCCGGGACATCAAGGAATCCAACCTCGCGCCGCTGCGGCAGCGTCCGGCCTTCACGTTCGTGGAGGATGCGCTGCAGACCGTGGATCTCGACCGGGTGCTCGCCGGGGTCACGCACGTCTTTCACCTCTCCG
This sequence comes from Acidobacteriota bacterium, assembly GCA_024653875.1. GTDB lineage: Bacteria > Acidobacteriota > Vicinamibacteria > Vicinamibacterales > SCN-69-37 > SYFT01. Next base: position 9,872 of record JANLHE010000632.1, on the reverse strand, counting down.
CGCAAGCCGGCGTGCGCAAGAGCTGGGGCCGCGACTTCGCCACGTACACCACGCACAACGTGGACGCGACCCAGCGTTTGCTTGAAGCCGTGAAGGACCGCGCGCTGGAGCGCTTTGTCTACGCGTCCAGTTCCTCCGTGTACGGCGATGCCGTCGCCATTCCGATGCGCGAGGATGCGATGGTGCAGCCCGTCTCGCCGTACGGGGTGACCAAACTGGCGGCCGAACACCTGTGCCTGCTGTACGCCGCCAATTACGGCGTGCCCGCGGTGTCGCTGCGGTTCTTTACCGTCTACGGGCCCAAGCAGCGGCCGGACATGGGCTTCCACCGGTTCCTGCGCGCGGCGCTCACCGGCCAGCCCATCACGCTCTACGGCGACGGGGAGCAGACGCGCGACTTCACGTACGTCGACGACATCGTGGCCGCGCTCATCGCCGCGGGAGATCGGGGCCGCCCGGGGGGCGTGTACAACATCGGCGGCGGCAGCCGCGTCTCGATCAACGAGGTCCTGGCCCTGGTGGGCACGGTCACGGGACGGCCCGTGGACGTGCGCCGCGAGCCCGCGCAGAAGGGCGACATGCGCGATACGTTCGCGGACACCTCCCGCGCCAAGGCTGAACTGGGCTTTCAGCCGTCTACACCTCTTGAACACGGGCTGCGGGCCGAGGCCGAATGGCTGGCGGCACTGCTGGGCACCCCTCTCAGGTAAGATTGATTCCCTGCATGCTGATTCGGTCTGTTTTCGCCCGTTTTCTGTCCCCCGCCAGCGTTCTTCTGCTGATGGTCGCGCTCGTCACCACGGCATGCGGTTCGGCCCCCAAGCTGCCCCCGGCGGGCCTGATGGAGGCCGACCAGTGGCTGTTTGAGCGCGGCACGGAGTCGCTGGCCGACCGCAAGTGGTACACGGCGCGCGAGTACTTCCGCCGCCTGGTCGACGGGTTTCCCCAGAGCGCGCATCGCGAGGACGCCAAGCTCGGCGTCGGCGACACGTACATCGGCGAGGACTCGATTGAGTCGAACATCCTGGCGATCAACGAGTTCCGGGAGTTCCTGACGTTCTTCCCGGTGTCGCGACGGGCCGACTACGCGCAGTACAAAATCGGGCTGGCCTACACGCGCCAGATGCTGTCGCCCCAGCGTGACCAGACAGCCACCAAGGACGCCATTCGCGAGCTGGAGCTGTTCCTCCAGCGCTACCCCGACAGTCCCCTGAAGACGGAGGTGGCGACACTGGAGCGGACCGCCCGCGATCGCCTGTCCCAGTCGGAATACGAGATTGGGGCATTCTACGCGCGGTTCAACGTGTGCCCCGGCGCCGTGGACCGGTTCCGCGGCATCCTCGTCAGCGACCCCGCATTCACCCACAGGGACGGCGTCTACTTCCAGATGGCGGAGTGCCTGCTGAAGCTGGGCGCGCCGGCCGAAGCCCTGCCCTGGTACGAGCGCTTGATCGTCGAGTTCGAGACGAGCGACTACCTCGAGCGTGCCCGCAAGCGGATCGCCGAGCTCAAGGGCGGCTACGAGCTCGCGGGCGCCGGCGGGAATCGCCGATAGTAGTCCACCGCTGAGATCAGGGCCGCGATCGTCGCCACCCACAGGGCGATCTGCCCAACCACATAGAAGCCGCGCATGTGGCCCTGGCCGAGAATCAGAATCAGGATGGCCACGACCTGCGCCACGAGCTTGATCTTGCCCAGCGGTGACGCCGGCAGGGACTGGCCGCGGGCGTGCACGATCGTGCGGAGGATCGTGACCGCGAACTCCCGGCCCAGAATCACGGCGACCATCCAGGCGGGCGCCAGGTTCATCTGCACCAGTGACACAAGCGCGGCGGTGACCAGGAGCTTGTCCGCCAGCGGGTCCATCCACTGCCCGAACCCGGTGACCTGGCCCCGGCGGCGCGCGAGGTACCCGTCGGCCCAGTCGGTCAGGGACGCGATGCCGAAAATCGCAGCGCCCAGAATCTCCTTGCTGACGCCATACAACTGCCAGCCGTCGAACTTCGTGAGAAGCACGACCACGAGCAGAGGCACCAGAAAGATCCGGCCGACGGTCAGCGTGTTGGGCAGGTTCACAGGCGCCCCATTCTAGGCCATTTCCCCATTGCCCCATTGCCTCATTGCCCCATTGCCTCATTGCCTCATTGCCTCATTGCCCCAGTGTTGAGGTACAGTCTGAGGTTGTCATGAAGGCCATTCTCCTCGCTGGCGGTCAGGGCTCCCGGCTTCGGCCGCTCACCCTCAACACCCCCAAACCCATTGTCCCGATTTTCGACCGCCCGTTCCTCCGGTATCAGATCGAGTTGCTGAAACAGGTGCCCGAGATCGACGAGATCGTGCTGAGCCTGAATTACCAGCCCCGGCGCATCGAGGAAGTGTTTGGCGACGGCAGCGACCTCGGCGTGCAGCTCCGGTACGTGGTGGAGCCGCAGCCGCTCGGCACGGGCGGCGCGATCAAGTTCGCGGCCGGGCCGCATCCCACGGGGCCCGTCGTCGTGTTCAACGGCGACGTGCTGACCTCGGTCGATTTGCCCGAGGTCATCGCGCTGCATCGCGCCCGCGAGGCGCGCGCCACCATCGTGCTGACGCCGGTCGAAAACCCCACCGCGTATGGCCTGGTCGAGGCCGACGACCTGGGCAACATCCGGGACTTCCTCGAGAAACCGACGGCCGACCAGATCACCTGCGACACCATCAACGCCGGCATCTACGTGCTCGAGGGCGAGACGCTCGACCGGATCCCCGCCGACACGCAATTCTCCATCGAGCGCGGGTACTTCCCGTCGCTGATCGAACGCAGCGAGACGTTCGTGGCCTACACGTACCGCGGCTACTGGATCGACATCGGCACGCGCCAGAAGTACGAACAGGTGCACCACGACATCATGTCCGGCCGCTTCAGCGCCCCGCCGTTCGAGGGCGCGGCCGGCACGGCCCTGGTCTCGCCCGGCGCGCGCATCGAGGACGGCGCCATCATCGAAGGGCCGTGTTTCATTGACGCGGGCGCGGTCATCAAGAGTGGCGCGCGCATCGGCCCGAACAGCGTGATCGGCGCGAACTGCCACGTGGCCGAGGACGCCCAGATTGAGGGCGCCATCCTCTGGCCGCACACCTGGGTGGATCGAGCCGCCCGGCTGGGCGGCCTGATTGCCGGCCGGCACTGCCAGTTCGGGCGCCATGTCGAGGTCAGCGGCGACGCGATGCTCGGCGACAACTCCGTCATCACCGATTTCTCACGACTATGAGCATCTCCCCCACCATCTTCAAGGCGTACGACGTCCGCGCCCTCTACCCGTCCGAACTGAACGAGCCGGCCGCGTACCTGATCGGCCGCGCCTACGTGGCGTACCTGGCCGCCGAATCCGCGGCGGGCGCCGGCGCGCTCCGCATCGCCGTCTCGCGCGACATGCGCCTGTCCTCGCCATCGCTGGCCCAGTCCTTCATCGATGGCGCGCGCGATCAGGGCGCGAACATCGTGGACTACGGCCTGGCCGGCACGGACATGCTGTACTTCGCTGTCGCGCGCGGGAAGTTCGACGGCGGCGTGCAGGTGACCGCCTCCCATAACCCGAAGCAATACAACGGGATGAAGATGGTCCGGCGCGATGCCGTGCCGTTGTCCGGTGACGCCGGCATCGGCGAGATTCGCGACATGGTCGTGGGCGGCACCATTCCGGCCGCCACGCGCCCCAGAGGCACGTACGAAGCCGGCGAGATGCTCGAGGCGTATGTCGAGACCGTGATGGGCTTCATCGACCCGTCCGTGATCCGCCCGTTCAACGTGGTGCTCGATGCCGGCAGCGGCATGGCCGGGTTGGTCGCGCCGCGCCTGTTCGATCGGCTCCCGTGCAAGACCACGCGCCTGTGCTTCGAGGTTGACGGCACGTTCCCGAACCATGAGGCCAATCCGCTCATCGAGGAAAACCGCCGCGACATCGTGGAGCGGGTGATTGCCGAGAAGGCGGATATCGGCATCGCGTGGGACGGCGACGCGGATCGCTGCTTCTTCATCGACGGCACCGGCGAGTTCATCGCCGGCGACTTCATCACCGCCCTGCTGGCCGAAGCCGCGCTCATGAAGACGCCCGGCAAAACGATCGTGTACGACGTCCGGGCGAGTTACGCCGTCAAGGACACCGTGGCGAAGTACGGGGGCACGGCCCTCATGAATCGCGTCGGCCACGCGTTCATCAAGCGCCGCATGCGCGACGAAGACGCGATCTTCGGCGGCGAGGTCACCGGCCACTACTACTTCCGCGACTACTACTACGCCGACAACGGCTTCATTCCGGCGCTGCTGATTCTTGAACTGATGTCGCGCAAGGGCCAGACCCTGGCCGAGCTCCTGGCGCCGCTGCGGAAGAAGTACTTCATCTCGGGCGAGATCAACACCAAGGTGGCCAGCATGGACCTCATCGAGGGCCGCCTGGCGGCCCTCGCCGCCAAGTACGCCGATGCCCACACCTACACGATTGACGGCTTCTCGGCGGAGTACCCGGACTGGCACTTCAACGTGCGCGCCTCCAACACCGAGCCGCTGCTGCGGCTGAACCTGGAGGGGGTCACCGAGGCCATCATGCAGGCGCGCCGAGATGAAGTCCTGGCGATTATTCGCGCCTGACCGGGATCGGGTGTATCGGCAATCTTGAATCTGAAATCTGAAATCGCTTATCGTTAGATCGGCAATCGCGAATCGCGCGGGCTTAGCATAGTGGTAATGTCCTGGCTTCCCAAGCCAGTCAGACGGGTTCGATTCCCGTAGCCCGCTCCACTTCTCATTTAGCTATTTGGCTATTTGTTCATTTGAAGAGCGGCTTGCGTGAACGTGAACTCGGTCGGAAAGAACGGCGTCGCCATGTCGTAGTAGCCGTTCTCCACCTGCACCAGTAGCTTCGGGTTGGTGATCCTGTACCTTCAAAAGCCCAACCTGGGCTGCGAGTCTCTGGGCGAGCGACGGCTCAGGCGGCTCAGCCGCCGCTCTGTGCGGCACGCTCCTCGCGGAAGGCAGCGAGCCACAACTGCATCGTCAGATCGTGGCGGTCGACCGGCCCTGTCACGTAGGGCCGGAGTTCCTCGTTGTAGCGAGCCTCCAGCAGCGGCAGGTGGAGCTTCTGCGAGCGGACCAGGTGTTTCACGTCCTCGACGTCGACCTCGATGTTCCGAGTCAGTTTACTGAGGACGAGATCGTACGGGTCCAGGACGAACAACCGCAGTCTTTGGAACTGATCTTTGAAGACTTCAATCACCCGTTCTTCGTAGCAGTAAGGGACCGTCGCGACGGTCACAATCTGGACGTACACCTTGTGTTTCTTGTGAAGAGCACTGCCCTCCCCTCCGGTCCGGAACAACCAAGGCTTCGCCTCGGTGGGCGTCACTTCGATGACGTCGATGTCGCCAGTGGGTCGCGAGATCCCGTAGTACAGGCTGACCGCGAAACCGCCGATGCATTGCAGCGAGATTGGCGCCGTTGCCGCTCGGTCGATTCCCGAGAGGAAGGAAAACCACGGCTCCGGCATGCGCTCAGAGGCCATAGCGAAGGTCCTCCACCCGAAGACTGGTCAACAGGTTCCAATGCGCCGCACGGGGCGACCGATGCGTGCGCAGATGTTGGCGCTCAACGTCAGTGAGGCCGCGGCCCAGCGTGTCTTCTTTCGCAAGACGCGCGTCCTCCAGCTCTCCTGCGACCTCGACAAGCCGAGCGACGGCTTCGGCCTGACCACGCTGCTCTGCGACCTGTTTTGCCAAGTCGACCAGATAGCCGAGCCGATTCTGGACGTTGGCGAGCTTGGCCTGATCAAGGAGCCAGTCCCATGCGAGATCGGCGTACGTCACGAGCAGCCACGGGAGCGCTTCGGTTACCCGAGCCGGCACGACGGGCGCCCGCAGCGCCAGGAGCATCACTGCAGCCGGATTGGCAACGTCACGTGGCGCTCCCAGATACGCGAATCCCGGATACTGCAGCGCGCCCAGCAGCCGAGGCAATTCATCAGGCGAGGCTTGTGATGCATTCCGAGGCAGGCCCGTGGCCATCTGAGGCTCAGCGCGAGCCAGGAGGTGCGCAAGTCGGTCCGGCACGGGCCGTTTGTCCTGCTCAACGAACGATACATAGGTCTGCGACAGCCTCCAGCGCCGAGCCGCCTGCTGCTGCGTCAGGCCGAGACGTTCACGAGCCGCCTTCACTTGGGTACCGGTCATGTCCATCCACCAGCGTCATTATTACACACATTGTAATATTCTGTCTTTCCCTGGTATTGGGCAGGATTCGCCCATGGTTGTCGGCCCAGACGCTTGCCCGCCAGCGTGCGGCGTCTTCAAATAGCTGAATAGTCAATAGCCAAATAGTCAATAGCCCAATGGCTACTTCCCCACCGCCCTGTCGATAAACGCCGAGATGTTCCTGTGCAGCGCCACGCGGTCGGCGTCCTGCAGATACATCATGTGGCCTGACGGGTAGTACTTCAGCGTGATGCGCTGGCGGACGCTGTCGGGCACGGCGAGGTGCGTGAACGTGAACTCGGTCGGGAAGAACGGCGTCGCCATGTCGTAGTAGCCGTTTTCCACCTGCACCAGCAGCCTGGGGTTGGTGATCATCGCCTGCGCGAGATCTCGCTGCACGTTCGGCGCCGACGGGAAGAAGTTGCCGCCGCTGGCGGCGCGCGCCCAGTTCCAGCCGCCGCCCAGCCGCGTGTTGCGGTAGGTCTTGTCCCGGCCGAAGCTCAGTTCCTCGTGGTTGTAGTGATTCAGGAGCGCGGTGTACGCGCCGCCCACCGCGGGAAAGAACGGATCCGACTCGGCGTTCTCCGTCAGCAGGTTGAACGTGGCGCCCGTGAATCGCGCGTCGATCCGGCCGGCGGTCAGCCCGCGCCCGCGCATGAGTTCCGCGTTGAACTGGCCGAGATTCACACGCAGATTTGCCTTGAGCAAGTACTCCTCGCTGAGTCCGGTCAGCGCCGACAGCTTCTTGGCGACCGCCGCCTTCTCCGCGGCCGTCAACGTATCTCCCTTGAACAGCGCGGCCGCATACTCGGTGGTCGCATACTGCCGCGCATCCTCCAGCAGCACCTCCAGCGACGCCGGCGGGTTCTTCAGTACCTTGAAGTAGTGCGCCACCGCCGCATAACTCGGCAGGTAGTACTGATAGATGCGATCGTCGCCGTCCGCGAAGGTGATCGTGGACAGGTCCAGCACGGACGAGATCAGGCTGATGCCGTTCAGGTGGACGTTGTAGCGCTGCTGCAGCAGGTTGACGAGCACCGCCGATCGAAACGTCCCGTAGCTCTCGCCAATCAGGAACTTCGGTGAGTTCCACCGGCCGTTCCGGCTCAGCCAGGTCACGATGAACTGGGCGAAGGCGCCGGCGTCCTCATCGACCCCGAAGAAGTCGGCTTCCTTCCCCTTGCCGGTCGCGCGGCTGTACCCGGTGCCCATCGCATCGATGAAGACCAGGTCCGTCTTGTCGAGGAGTGTCTCGGTGTTATCGACCAGGCTGTACGGCGACGGCGGCGTGAACTCGCCGTTGACGGTCACGACCCGGCGCGGCCCGAACGCGCCCATGTGCAGCCACATCGACGCCGAGCCAGGCCCGCCGTTAAAGAGGAACGACACCGGACGCGTGCTCCGGTCCTTCACATCGGACCGCACGTACGACACCGAGTACAACAGCCCCGTCGGATCCCCCGCATCCGTCGTCAGCAGCGTGGTTCCGGCCGACGCCTTGTACGGGATCGTCTGCCCGCCCACCCGAATCGAGTGGTCCGTGATCGCCCATTCCTCAAGCGTCTTGCCCTGGCGCGCGGTATCGGTGACCGGTATCTGTGGCGGCGGGTCCTGGGCGTAAAGTTGTGTGGCGGGGCCAACAAGGCCCACGGTGACGACGAGGGCGGCAAAACCGAGTTGTCTCATGCCGCAAAGGTTACACGAAGTGTCATCCTCCGACGCGGATGCCCAGCAGCCTCGTTTCGGTCGCGCCGCCGGCCGTGCCGGTGACCTCGATCACGTAGTCGCCCGGCGCCAGGGGCGCCAGGAGCGCATCCAGCGCCAGCATCAGGCGGCCATCGACCTCGCGCTCGGTCAGCGTCACGTTCACGGCCACGGGCTGCCCGTTGCGCCCAAGCAGGCGGGCGGCCCGCGCGTCGAGCGCGCGGGCGATGGCCCATTCCACGTGGACGCGTTCGGTGCGCCGGAAGTCAAAACCCGCCACCGGCACGAGCGGCGACCGTGACGAGGGCGTCGCGCGATAGACAAGCGGCGCGCCGAAGACGGCGCCGGTGTCCCTGGCCACCTCGGCGCGCGCGTCGAACACGGCGCCGGCCGCACGCAGCTTCGCCGCCACGGTGACCGAGGCGGTCCCTGGCGGCACGTCGACGGTCGTCAGCACGCTTCGGGCACCCGGCGCCACCGGCACCTCCGACGTGCCAATCGCCGTGCCGCCCGGACCGGTCAGCGTCAGTTCCAGGGTGCCGCCCTTGGCCAGCGCGCCGCGTTCCAACTGGGGTCCGCTGATCTCCGCGATGATTGACAGGCGTCCCGCGCTGCCGGCGCCCAGCGTGGCGTGCACAAACAACTCGGCGCTGGGCCGAATCCTCGCCAACGCATCCAGCGCCACCTCGATGGCCGACGGGCCAGCGGCCCCGGCCGGAGCAGACGCGGCGGCCGCGCGCGCGGCACGGTCGGCCTCTGTGGGCGCGGTGTACCCGCGCCGGGCCTTCACGTCGATGCCCGGCTTGTTGACCTTCACGGAGATCCGCCGCGCCTTGCCGTCGAACTTGCGGTTGGTCGAGTAGTACCCGAGCAGGTAGTACGCTTTCAGTTCGTTGGTGATGCGCTGCAGGCCCACCTTCAGATCGTTGTTGGCGATCACGGCCAGGCCATCCGTGTTGTTCGCCAGGGTCAGCATCGCGTCGGACCGATCGCGCAGGTTGTTCATGTCCTGCGCCATGGGCGACTCGGTGATCTGGCCGGTGCCCATCACCCGCTGCGAGATGGGCAGGTCGAACACCGCGATGCCCGATGGATTCACCGGATAGAACGTCACGTTGGACCGGTTGGCTTCCGCGATGATCGCGCGGAAACGCGTCCGCAACCCGACGTTGGCGTACCGCACCAGATACTGATCACACAGGGGCTGGCGCGGCCGGCGCTGCTGATACCCGGTCAACCCGCCGTCGTCGTCAAACAGCCGCCACCCTTCGGTGAACAGGACAACCGAGGTCCGTCCCTCACGCATCTGGCCGAGCGTGATCACGAGGTCTTCAAGGTGCTGGATCGCCGCCTCTTCACGCGCGCGGTCGGTAAGCACGTCGGCCACGGGGCGCATCGCGCTCCCATCGCGAATCCAGCCGTCAGTCCCGTTGGCATCCGCCGGAAAGCACTGGTGAAACTCCTCTTCGAGCGGCGTGCGCCGAACCGATCCGCGCGTGCCCCAGGCCCAGTGGCGCGCCAGCATGTCCTCGGCGGTGACGATCTTCCGCCCGAACGTAATCGTGTGCGGCGGCTGGTTGGAGGTCACCACGGCAAACAGGTCGTTCTCCCCGATCAACCCGTTCAGCATGGTGACCAGGGGGACGCGCGACGCGCGCGCGCCTTCGATCGAGACGTGGGGAATGTCGAGGTAGACCACGAACGCGCGCGTGCGCGCATCGGCGGCCAGCAGCTGCGACTCGCGCACCGTGTTGGGATCGCGCCGCGTCGACTCCGGCGCGGCATCGGCGCCCTCGACAAACTCGAAGTTCTCGATCTGCTGCGGCTGCCCGTCTTCTTCGACAATGAAGTCCGCGGCCGTCAGGCCTGTCACGACCTTGCCGTCACGAATGGGATACGCATCAACCGTGACGAAGTGGGCGTCCGATCGGAAGACCGGCCGTTGTGGCTGC
>JANLHE010000629.1 GCA_024653875.1 Acidobacteriota bacterium | reverse complement strand
GAACGTCAGGCGCTCGTTGACCCAGGAGCGGTTCGGCAGCGACTCGGTATTCATCTCGCGCAGCGAGAGCATCACCTGCCGGTACTTGCCGTCAATGATGTAGCGATCGTTATCGACGTTGATGAAGTCGTAATACGGACGGATCTCCTGCAGCTGCCCGAAGGTCTGGAGCAGCACCTGGTGGTCCCACAGGCGGACGTTTTCGATGGTGCCGGCGTTCCTGACGATGTCTTCCGGGGAAAGCGCCGCGTCACCGGAGAGCGGCCGCTCCTCCACCCGATCGAGCGCGTACGCCTTCCGCGTCGCCGCGATGTTGTTGATGATGAACGGCTGTTCCGTCGTCTGTTCGTTTGGCGTGACCACGAAGCGCTGCACGAAGCTCGCGTACAATCCGGCGGCGGTGGACACGACCAGGTAGGCGCCGATGGCCACCGGCAGCAGCCAGCGCTGCGGGCCGAACGCCTGCCAGACCGACATCAGGCTGGCCAACGCCATGACCACGAGGCTCACCCGCAGGAACGGCACGCGCGCATACACGTCCGTGTAGGAGGCGCCAAACACCACGTTGGTCTCGGCGCCCGAAATCAGCGTGCGCGGCAGCTCCAGCCACGTGCCCCAGGCCATCAGCGCGAACAACAGCGCCAGTTGCAGGGAGAGGTGGCGTCGCGCCACCGGCGCGAGGTTCAGCCGGGGCCAGAACGCCACGCCATATCGCGGCTCCATGACCACGTTGCCAGAAAGCAGGTACACGAAGCCGGACGCGCCGAGCGCGAGCACGGCCAGCACCAGCGCCTGCTGCCGGACCAGGTCGAGCACCGGCATCTGGAACACGTAAAACGCCACGTCGCGGCCGAACAGGACATCCTTGTCGCCAAACGGCATCGCGTTGAACGCGCTCAGCCACTCGAGCCAGTGGTTGGCCGCGCTCAGCGCCAGGCCGAACGACACCACCAGCGCCACCGGCAGCAGCAGATTCGTCAGGCTCCGGCTCTCGACGACGATCGGCCGGCCATCGTCTGTGGTACCCAGCACAAACTGCGGGCGCGACAGGGCTTTGCGCGCGATCTTGAGATTAAGGAACAGAAACAGGAACGCCGTGAGGAACGTGACGGTGAACACCAGCGCCTGCGCGTTGAGCGTGCGCAGGAACACGCCTCGATATCCGAGTTCCTTGAACCACAGCCAGTCGGTGTAATACAGCGTGGTCGAGGGAATCCCGAACAACAGGAGGCCCGCAAGCACAATCAGACCGGGCAATCCGCGTAGGGTCATAAGGACTCACCTTATCATGGGCCTATCGCCAGCAGTTCCTTGTCCGTGCGCCAGTACCAGGTGCCCTCCACGAGGGCCGGCGAGGCAATGACGCGCGCCTTCAGTTCGTTCACCCGCCTGAGCGTGAACGTGGGGCCGGCCTCGATGACAAATGTCTGCCCGTCGTCATTGGTGAAGTAGATCAGGTTGCCCACCGAGATGGGGGACGCGGAGAAGCCCTCGCGCATCGCGACACCCAGCCGTTCCTGATAGGCGAGCTCGCCGGTCCTGGCGTGGAAGACCGTGAGGATGCTCTGCATGTCGTTGATCTGGTACAGCAGGTCGCCGTGAATCAGGCTGGACGGCACGAACGGCGATCCGCGCGGGGATGTCCAGGCCACGTGACTGGTGGTGACGTCGCCCGATCCACCAGGACGGATCGCAAACGTCGGGCCGGCGCGGCCGGACGAGCAGAACACGTAGCCGTGGCCGACGACGGGGGTGGGAATGACCTCGAACGTGTTGCCGCGAACGGTCCATAACTCATCGCCGGTGTCGGGGTTGTAGGCGTACACCTTGCGCTGGCTGCTGACGATGAGCTCGTCGCGCATGCCGGTGCTGATGACGACCGGGGTGCCCCACCCCGTGGTTTCCGCGCGGTCCTTCCACCACATCGTCTCGCCGGTCCTGACATCGAACGCCGCGACGAACGACTTCAGGTTCGCCGTGCCCTGATGGTCCTGATAAAGGAAGAGACGGTCTTTGTAGAGCACCGGCGAACCGGCGCTGCCGTGGTAGTTGTTCAACTCGCCAAAGGTGCGATGCCAGAGCA
>JANLHE010000624.1 GCA_024653875.1 Acidobacteriota bacterium | reverse complement strand
GCGGCCGCGTTGACCTCCGAGGCGATCGCGGCCACGGTGGAGGGCTGAAAGCGCCCGTCGTAAATTTCGCGAACCAGATCCTGCGGCCGCGCCACGCCGTAGTGCGCGAGCACGCGCGGCGTCAGCAACGTGTGCGGCCCCCGGCCATCGGACGAGCGGACCACGGCGCGCAGCGCCTGCCGTCCCAGCCAGAAGCCGCTGCCTTCGTCGCCGAGCAGATAACCCCAGCCGCCGGCCCGCGCGGCGAGGCCGTCACGATTCCGGCCATAGGCAATTGACCCGGTGCCCGCGATGAGCACCACGCCAGGACCGCCGGGCACGCCGGCTTCCAGCGCCACGAGCGCGTCGTTCACCACGACGATGTGGCTGCGCGGCGCGAGGCGCGTCAGAATGTCCCGGACGACCGCGGCCTCGCCCGCCCGGTCCACGCCGGCCATCCCGACACACACGGACGCCGGCCACTGCGCGGCTTCCTGGGTGGTCTGCGTGATGAGATGGTGGAGGACCTTCTCCACGTGCAACTCGCCGGTGCTCTGGAGGTTGGCGCCGGGGCCCCGGGCTTCGGCGAGCACACGACCGTCCTCGTCCGCCAGCTGGCAGACGGTCTTGGTCCCGCCTGCGTCGATGCCGATGACGACCACGCCTCACAGCCTACCCTATCAACCGGTTCCAGCCGGGCCCCACCCCGCTTGACACGTCCAGGGGGGGCACTGGTACCGTCGGGAGTTCGCATGAGTGCCCGCTGCCCCCGCTACATTGTGATGACCCTGGCGGCCAGCCTGCTGCTGTCGGCCGGGCACGCCGCTGTCGCTCCGATCCGCGCCGCCAAGGCGCCGGATGAAGTCAGAGGGCTGTGGGTGCTTCGCTCGTCGCTGACCTCGCCGCAGCGCATCGCGGAACTGGTGCGCACGGCGGCCGCAGGCGGCTACAACACCCTGCTCGTCCAGGTGCGGGGGCGGGGGGACGCCTTTTACGACAGCGCCATCGATCCCCGCGCCACGGACCTCCGCACGCAGCCGGCGTCCTTCGATCCGCTGGCGGCGACCCTGACCGCCGCTCACGCCGCCGGCCTCGCCGTGCATGCCTGGTTCAACGTGAACCTCGTGGCCAGCGCGAGCACGGTGCCCCGGGTGCGCGAACACGTCGTGGTCCGCCACCCCGAGTGGCTGATGGTGCCCGCCGAACTCGCGACCGCCCTCGGACGACTCGATCCGAGGACCGCAGGCTACGTGGGACAACTCGCGCGGTGGACCCGCGGGCAGAGCGATGCGGTGGAGGGCCTGTACCTCTCACCGATTCCCGCCGGCGCCCAGGACTACACGCTCGCGGTCATCACGGACCTGATGCGATCGTACGCGGTGGACGGATTGCATCTGGACTACGTGCGGTATCCGTCGGCGGACTTCGACTACAGTCGCGCGGCATTGCAGGACTTCCGCGCGGTCCTGGTGGACGCGGCGCCGCGGGCCGAGCGCGCGCGACTGGACCGCCTGGCGACATCCAATCCCCTGGCGTGGACCCGGATGTATCCCGAGGCGTGGGACACCTTCCGGCGCGAGCGGCTGACGACGCTGGTCGCGAAGATTCGCGCGGTCGTCAGGGCCGAGCGGCCGGCCGCACTCGTGTCGAGCGCGGTCGTTCCCGATCCCGAGGTGGCGCGCACGCTGAAGCTGCAGGATTGGGCGGCCTGGGCCAGGGCGGGCGTCCTGGATGTGGTGTGCCCGATGGCGTACGCCACGGCGGTCGACGACTTCTCCGCACAGATCGCGGCGACGACCGCCGGCGCGCATGGGCGTCCGGTGTGGGCCGGAATCGGCGCCTGGCGGCTCCCCGTGGAACGGTCCGTGGAGCACCTGGCGGCTGCCCGGCGCGCCGGGGCGGCGGGCGTGCTGCTCTTCTCGTACGACAGCCTGCTCGAGGCCGGAAGTCCCCGGGGCAGCTACTTCACACAATTGCGTCCGTCACTGATCGGCGCGCGCAGTGCCGGGCGCGAGCGGTAGATCCCCGTGCCCTGTTCCCGCGCCGCGCAGGTCATCCAGGATGGACTCGACGCGCGGGCATTTCCCGCCTGCGTCTGCGAAGTCGGCCGCGCGAACGGGCCGGTCTGGTCGGAGGCCTGGGGCCGCTTCACGTACGACGCGGACGCGCCACGCGTCCTCACGTCCACGATGTTCGATTTGGCGTCGTTGACCAAAGTCATCGCCACGACGTCGATCGTGATGGGATTGGTGCAGCGGCGTGTGCTCTCGGTCGACACCCGGGTCGCCGACGTCTTCGCCGGATGGCGCGGCGCCGATCGTGACGGCGTGACGGTGGGCCACCTGCTCGATCATTCCGCCGGGCTGCCGGCGCACCTGCGGTTGTGGGAGCACAGCCGGGGCCGTGACGCGTACCTGCCGGCGTTGCTGGCCGCGCCGATGGAGTGCGCGCCCGGCACGGCGTCCGTCTACTCGGACGTGGGGTTCCTGCTGCTCGGATTGTTGCTCGAGGCCGTCGACGGCCGGCGGCTGGATGCGCAGTGGGAGGCCCTGTGGGCGTCCGGCCCGGGTGAGCCGTGGCTCGGGTACCGCCCGGGGGCCGCGGCGAGGCCGCTCATCGCGCCTACCGAAGTAACGCCGTCCAGAGGGGGCCTGGTCCAGGGCGTCGTGCACGACGAAAACGCCGAGGCCCTGGACGGTGTCGCGGCGCATGCCGGCTTGTTTGGCAGCGCCGCCGCGGTCGGCGCGTTCGCGTCGGCGATCCTGCGGTCGTTTCACGAGCCCACGTGGCTGGCCACGCCCGCGCTCATGCGCACCTTCGCGGCCGGCCGATCCGTGCCGGGGTCGTCGCGCGCGCTTGGCTGGGACACCATGCGCCCCACCTCGTCATGCGGAACGCGATTGTTCCCAACGGCCATCGGCCATACGGGCTTCACCGGCACGTCGCTCTGGATTGACTGGGAGCGCGATCTCTACTTTGTGCTGCTGACCAACCGCGTGCATCCCACGCGGGAGAACGAGACGTTCCTGCCCTATCGGGCCCGGTTCCACGACGCCGTCATGGACGACCTCCGCGGCCACGCCCACCGGCAGGCGTCCCGGGCGTGAGGCCCCGGCCGGGTCCGGCAGGCTGCGCGCCCCGGCCGCGTCCACCCGGGCCGTTGACGCCCGGCCCGCGCCCACCGCGCCCGTCACCGCGTCCCGGGCCCTGCACGCCGCCACGTCCATCCCCGCGGCCCGGCTGCACGCGCGGCCCCGCGCCTCGTGCCGTCCCCATCTGCAACTGGGCGGTCTGCACGGTGAACGGCCAATCGATATACCGTTGCTGATTCTGGTAGATGCGAATCGAGGTGTCGGTGCTCTTGCTGTAGACCCCCTGAATCGAGGCGACGATCTGCGTGCCCGAAGGCGCGCCAAGGCCGCTGCCCGAGCC
>JANLHE010000619.1 GCA_024653875.1 Acidobacteriota bacterium | reverse complement strand
ACAAACGGAATAGCGGCGCGATCAATTCGCATGACTCCAGCAGTGCCCCGCCAGCCGCGAGTCCGGGGGACATCCCCGGAGCCGCGGCTGGCGCGGAGTCATCAGTGTAGTGCGTCAGTGCCGCGATGCGGCAAGCAGCGACACCATCTGATCCTTGATGGCCAGTTTTTGTTTCTTGAGGGTGACTTCTTCGAGCTGTTGTTCGTTGGTGAGATACGCCAGGGCGGCGAGGTGGTGCAGCTGTTCTTCGAGGAGATGATGTTGCCGAGCGAGTTCCTGATATCGGGAGTTGTGAGGGACGTTCGCCGCGACCGCGGCATCGAATGAACCGGGCAGATCTTGAGCGTTTGCCATGCCCTGCCTCCTTCTGTGTCTAGGCGCACCATACCACCAGGATTCGGGCGGGGCAAGAGCAACTAGATCAGGCGCCGGTGCCACAACACCAGCGCGTCTTCCCGCGGGTGCTGGTAGTAGTCAATTCGCACGCCTTCGACGCGAAAACCGAGGCGTTCATACAGCGCCACGGCGGCGACGTTGGAGCGCCGGACCTCAAGGGTGGCGCCGGTCACGCCGCCCGCGGTGACATCGGCAAACACGGCCTGCAGCAGGCGCCGCGCGTGCCCCTGCCGGCGGGCCTCGGGGGCGACGGCCAGGCTGTTGATATGGAGTTCGTCGAAGATCACCCAGCACGCGCAGTAGGCCAGCAGCGCGCCCCCATCCTCGAGCAGGTAGAGCCGCGCGACGTCGGTTTCGCGCAGCTCCCACTGCATCGACTCGACGGTCCAGGGATTGGTGAAGGACTGATGCTGCAGCGCGGCGGCGGCATCGAGCGGCTCATCGGCCCGCGCCCGCCGGACCCGGCCCCGGGTCTCAGCGGACAACCGTGCGTCCCCGCTCACGGGCCAGTTCCACGTCGGGCCGGCGGACGTACATCGGCCGCAGCGCATGGGGCGCCACCATGGGCCAGTCCGCCCGGGCCGCCAGCCGCGCCGCGCCGGCCGCGATCGGTTCGGGCACCTCGCCGATGTCGTCGCTCACGCCGGCCCATGCCGCGCCGTACCGCGTGGCGCCGCTCCCCACCAGCGAGACCGCCCCGCCCGGCGTCCACCGCAGCGCGTCGGGCGCGCCGACCTGCGGCTCCGTCCGCGGCGTGAGCGCCTGCCCGTCAAAGTGGAACTCGCGCGTGAACACCTCGCCGCGCAGGCCATCGAGGCACGCGATGACCGTCCGCGGCGGGCGCCCCCCGCCGGCCACGTGCGCGGCCCGCCAGCACTCGGCCATCGCATCCAGCGTGGGCACGGCGGCCACGGCCCACCCGCGCGTCAGCGCCAGCCCCTGGGCGCTGGCCATGCCGATGCGGACGCCGGTGAACGACCCGGGGCCCGACACCACCGCCAGCCGATCCACGTCGGCCATCGACACGCCCGCGTCCGCCAGCAGCGCCAGCCAGGCCCCGGGCAACCGGGCGGCGTGCGGGATCTCCCGGTCACCCACCCGCGCGGTGGCGGTCCCGTCGCGCCAGACGCCCACGCTGCCGTGCGGCGTCACGGTCTCCAAAGCCAGAACCACCATGACCGCAATGTTATACTCGCCGCAGTCAGCCCCAAGTTTTCCCGTGACAACTTCGTCTCCTCCGCCAGCATCCACGCCGGCCATGCGCCAGTATCTCGACGCGAAGCGCCAGCATCGCGATGCGATTGTGCTGTTTCGCATGGGCGACTTCTACGAGATGTTCTTCGAGGACGCGATCAC
>JANLHE010000613.1 GCA_024653875.1 Acidobacteriota bacterium | reverse complement strand
GCGCGGACTGCGTGCCGTTCGACGATGAATCACGGGCGCTGCTGCTGCAGATGGCCGCGCAGATGAGTTACGCCTGCGACGCCTACGCGCGCGAGGAGGCGCAGCGCGAGGCGGATGCGGGTCTCCGGCTGCAGGCCGCGGCCCTGAATGCCGCCGCGGACGGCATCATCATCACCGACGCCGAAGGCGCAGTCACGTGGGTGAACGACGCGGCCGCCAGGCTCGCGGGCTACCGCCGCGACGAGATGCTCGGCCATCCGGTCGAGCTCCTCATCCCGGATGAACGGCCGCGGGCGTTTCAGGATCCGTGGGCCAGTATTCGCGCCGGCCGGCCGTGGACCGGGGAGTTCACCCTCCGGCGGAAGGACGGCAGCGTGTACACGGCAGAGGCGACAACGACTCCCGTCCGGGACGACGCCGGGATCATCACGCACTACATTTCGGTGGGCCGGGACATTACCAAGGAGAAGGAACTGCAGGCGCAGTTGCTGTACTCGCAGAAGATGGAGGTCGTCGGTCGACTGGCCGGAAGCATCGCCCACGATTTCAACAACCTTCTTGGTGTCATCAACGGCACGGCCGACCTCGCGGCGATGTCCCTTGAGCGCGGCCACCCCGTGCGGGCGGATCTGGAGACCATCCGGCAAACCGGCGAACGCGCCGCCGCGCTCACACGGCAGCTGCTCGCGTTCAGCCGCAAACAGGTGCTGGCCCCCCAGGTGCTGGACCTGAATCGTGTCATCGGAGACCTGGCGTCCCTGATGCAGCGGCTCGTTGGTGAAACGATTTCCGTGATCGTGAGGCCGCTGGCGCGGCAACCGCTGATCGTCGGCGATGCCGGACAGATGGAGCAGGTGGTCCTGAACCTGGTGGTCAACGCACGCGACGCCATGCCAGGCGGCGGGACGATTACGATCATGACGCGCGACGCGGGGACCGACGTGACGCTGTCGGTGGCCGACACCGGAACCGGTATCGATCCGGCGATTCGATCGCGTATCTTCGAACCCTTCTTCACGACCAAGGACGCTCCACGGGGCACCGGACTGGGCTTGTCAACCGTGCTCGGCATCGTCGAGGCCAACGGCGGAAGGATTGACGTGGACTGTCGTGCCGGCTTTGGGGCGACCTTCACCGTGGCCTGGCCAAGATGCGATGCCGGCTCGGGCACGGAACCGGGCTCACCGGTGCAGGCCCCGGCGGCAGCGACGGTGATGGTCGTGGAGGATGACGCGCCGCTGCGAGACCTGACCGAGCGCATCCTGCGTGAGGCCGGCTACGTGGTGCGTTCTGCCGACTCGGCCGAGGACGCGTTGGCGCGCATCGAGGCCGACGACACGATTGACGTGTTGCTGGCGGACGTCGTCCTGCCAGGAATGAGCGGCGTCCAGCTCGCCGACCGCATGACGGTCGTGAGGCCCTCCCTGAAGGTGCTCTATATGTCTGGGTACGCCGATGAGGGGCTTGGCGCGGTGGAGCGGAAAGCCGTGGAAGGCCAGCTGCTCAGGAAGCCGTTCACGGCCGCGCAGGTGGTGGCGGTGGTGCGCACCGCGCTTGGCGGCCCTGGGCTGCCGGCCCCGGAGCCGAAGCCCCGGGGCTGACGCCCGTGTCTACTGCTGCGCGGCGGCCAGGTCGTTGACGGCCGACACCAGCATCCGCACCTTGGCCTGATCCGAGGATCCGGCGACCGCGCCGGCGAGCGTGACGCCCAGTTGCTGCAATGCCGCGCGGCGCGCCTGTCCTGACAGGCCTTCCGCGCGTGCGAGCTCGCCGCGGGTGCTGGCCAGGCTCGCGGCCGGGAGGCCCTTCGCCCGTTCCAGCTGATCGACGAAGGCCTTCGCCAGCGCGAAGCCCGGCGGAAACACGATCTTCTTCTGCTCCTGCGCGTTGGCCTCGGTGAAGACCACCGTCTTCGCCGCGTCGATCTCATTTTGCGAGATGTGCGGCGTCGGCAGCATCTCGTAGATGTCGAGGCCGCGCGAGATCTCCGAGCTGTAGATCATCCCGTTGTACCAGTAGACCGACCACGAGCCGGCGCCGAGCAGGCGCGTGCCATCGAGGGGGCCACGGTCGAAGTAGGCGATCTCGAACGGCTTCTTGGGATCGGTCCAGTCGAAGACGGTGATGCCGCCCTGATAGAAGCCCTGGACCATGACATCGCGGCCAGGGATGGGCAGCAGCGATCCGTTGTGCGCGACGCAGTTCTCAAAGTCCGTCTGGGGCGCCGGCATCTTGTAGTAGCTGTGGAACACGAGCTTGCCGCGTTCGATGGTGAAGATCGCGTTGGCGCCCCACTCGAGGCGATCCGTGGTGCGGCACCGCGGCTGGGAACCACCGCCCCATTCATCGGAAAACAGCACCTTGGTGCC
>JANLHE010000600.1 GCA_024653875.1 Acidobacteriota bacterium | reverse complement strand
GCCGGCCCGCCCTTCGGTCATCATGTTCAGCGCCAGCCAGGCGCGGTTGCTCTCGCGATTGCGGTCCCAGTGCTCGAGCTTGTGCTTGCGCACGCTCTCAAGCGTCTTGGCCAGACAGCCGGGCATCGTGTTCGCGAGCTTGAAGATCAGCTGATCCACCTCGCGATCCAGCAGAGCGAGGTCCACCGTGCCCCGGGCCAGCGTGGCCTTGCCGGCCTCGCGGTCGGCTCCCGTCTTGAACTCGCCATAGACCACCTGCCCGGCGTCAATCCACCGATCGGAAATCACCAGCGGGTTCGGCACGAACTGGCCGTCCACCATGAGCGCGGGCACCACCTTGGCGACCAGCCCGAGCCGCCCGGCTTTGTGCGCGCTCCACTGCTCACACAGAGTGCAGCTCTCCATCGCCGCCTCCACGCCCACGAACAGCGGGAGGAAGTCCGTGCTGCCGCCGTCGGGCGCGGAGCCGTGGCGCGGACCCGCCTGCCCGAAGACGGCGAGGTCCTGCGCCACCGTGAAGTCGCAGGCCATGCCGATCTCCTGGCCGCCGGCGATGCGCATGCCGTTGACCCGGCAGATCACCGGCTTGTCGCACGAGAGGATCGCGCTGACCATGTCGTTGAACAGTCGCATGTACTGGCGGTATTCCTCGGGACGGCCCGCGTAGTACTCGGCGTACTCGGCCGTGTTGCCGCCCGTGCAGAAGGCGCGCGTGCCGGCACCGGTGAACACCACCGCCACCGCCGCGCGATCGTTCGAGGCGCGGCGCATGCCGAGGATGACCCCCTTCACCATCTCGGTGGTGTAGGAGTTGAGCTGCGACGGGTTGTCCAGCGTGATGCGCACCACGTGGAGACCGGGAACCGCGTCGCCCGACGGCGTTTGGAGCGGCGTCTCTTCGTACCGGAGACCAGGCGTCTCCTGCGGGGATGTGAGGTGATGATCCTTGAATGTCATGAGTGCGCCTCCGGGAGAAGCACGATGCGGCCGCGCGCCGGACCGTGGTGCAGCTGTTCAAATACGTCGTTGATGTCGGCCATCGGCCGGCGGGCGATGAACGGCTCCAGGGCGATGCGCCCGGTCAGCGCCAGATCCACCACCGCGGGATAGTGCTCGGGCAGGCAGCCCCAGTTGCCCATCGCCATCGCGTCAAACGCCATGAGGTTCGACAGGCGCAGTTCCACCGGCTTGGCGGTGTAGCCCACCACCGACAGGACCGCGCCGTGGCCCAGTAGTCCGAAGGCCAGCGCCTGGCCGGCGGGATGCCCTGACGACTCGAAGATGCGCAGCCGCCACGACGGCACGTGGTGTTCGTCACAAAACGCGCGGATGGCTTTCCGGATCGACTTGGCGTCGGCCTGGGCGGAGTTGAGCGTCAGCGCGGCGCCATGCGCGGCCATCTCCGTGAGCCGGTCGTCATTGACGTCGATGGCCACCACGTGCGCACCCAGTGCGGCCGAGATCTGCACGCCGAATCCGCCGACGCCGCCGGCGCCCACCCACACGGCCACGTCGCCCGCGGCAAGACCCGCGCGCAGCGCGGCCTGATACGGCGTCGACACGGCGTCGGCAATCACGCACAGGGCCGTCAGGTCGAGACCGGAGGGGTTGGTGGCCGGACTCGCGAGATCCGGCACGCCGCACAGGCCGCGGGCGGGCACGCGCACGTGCGTGCCGAACCCGCCGTGCACGTCGTTGCCCGGGAAGATCTGGCGCGGGCAGATCTGGCCGCGGCCCGCGCGGCACGCGGCACACTCGCCGCAGGGCAGCAC
>JANLHE010000599.1 GCA_024653875.1 Acidobacteriota bacterium | reverse complement strand
TTGCTGCCGGACGATCCGAAGCTGATCGCGCGGATTACCGGCGCCGGCGGAAAGTAAGGGCCCGCGATCACGCCTCGTGTGAAATCAGTCTTCGGTGATCGTGAACGTCACGCGGCCGACACCCAGGAGGTCGCCTGTGCGCAGAATGGCGCGGGCGGCCGGTGTGCCGTTAACCGTGGTGCCGTTGGTGCTGCCGAGGTCTTCCATTACCAACTGCCCGGTGGCGTCGGCGGTGAGCCGGCAGTGCAGGCGCGAGACCAGGGGCGCCTCGAAGATGAAGTCGGCCTGCGCGCCGCGGCCGATCGTGCGCGCCGTGCCGGGGGTGAGCCGCAGCCGCCGCGGCGTTTCGTCGTTGCTCTGAAGGATCCAGCCAGCCATCGGCCAGTAGTGTAGAGCAAATCGCTCACCGCTTCGCCGGCAGCGCGTCTTTGAGCCAGGCGATCAGCGCGTCGGTGATTGCCGTGCTGACGGTCTTGTCCGGCAGGCTCTGGTATTCATCCATCTCGCCGGTCTTGGCCGGCACCAGCAGGTGGTTGAGGCCGGGCACCACGATCTTTCGCGTGGCGTTCGGTGTCTTGACCCCGCGCGCGTTCGACAAGGCCTCCAGCCGGCCGGCCTGATCGGGTGGGACCTGCGTATCAAGCGACCCCTGCAGGATCAGGATCGGCTGGTTGGTGCGTCGCACCACCTGCGCCGGGTCAAAGATCAGCCAGCTGCGGAACCACACGGTGTCTGCCTGGCGCCGCAGTTCAGGTGGCACCGATTCCCAACCGGTGCCGGTGGTGACCGCGTCCATCACCTTCAGCTGCAGGGCGATCTTCTCCTGCTTGAGCGCCTCCGGCTCGTTGAGCCGATCCAGGGCGTGTTTCTGCTGCATGAGGGTGATCTCGCGGCCGGTCTGGCCCGGCGTGGCCACAAGGCCAAGCGCGCGCACCTGTCCCCGCATCCGGCTGCCGGACAGCAGCGCCACGAGGCCGCCCTCCGAGTGCCCAACCACCGCGATTCGATCCCGATCGATGTCCTTCCGGCGCCGCAGCCACTCCACCACGCTCCGCACATCGTCCGCGTAGGCCTCGATGGAGGTGCTCTCGATGCGGCCGCCGCTCTGGCCCACGCCCCGCTTGTCGTACCGCACGACAAAGAAGCCGGCGTCGGCCAGCCGGCCGGCGACCTGGCCGAGGATGGGAATGCCAAACACCGTCTCGTCGCGATCCTGCGGGCCGGAGCCGGACACGAGAATGACGACGGGCGGTTTGGTGACGTTCTCCGGCGTGGTGATCGTGCCGGCAAGGCTGAAGCCGTTGGCCGGAATGGAGACGTCCTCGTCGCGGGGGTGGCTGTACGAGTCGAGCCGCGCCATCACGCCGGTCAGATCGCTGCGCACCACCGACAGCGACGCCGCGGGGATGGCCATGCGCGCGAGCCGCCCACGCGCGTCCACCCAGACCTCCACGACCAGCGCGCCGCCAGGATTCCTGAACGACACGTCAAACTGGCGCATCTCGTACGTCGTCACCGGCGTCTCCATCCGCCGTGGCGTGACCTTGGTGACCGTCGCCTGCACCTCGGCCTGCGGCGCCACATAAACGGGAAAGACCGCGCCGGCGTCGGCGGCGTGCAGCCGCATCGCCAGCGCTTCATACGCGCCGTAGAAATTGTTGGGAAGCACAATCGCGCCGGCTGACACCGCGTGGCTCAACTTCGTCTGCTGCCCGGCCTGCACGACGTCAGACGTCGCCGTTCCGCCGGCAAACGTCGTGTTGAGCACGAGCGCCTGCCCGCGCATCTGGCCGCTGACCTCAAGCGAGCGCGCGGCCCAGTCCGGCGAGTACTGCGCCACGAACCGATCAAAGCTGAAGTTCAGCGGCGGCCCGGTGCGTCCGGTGGCGGTGAGCGTCCAGCCGTCCGCGGTCCTGGTGACCGTCACTTCCTCGGTGCCGATCTGCTGGCCGCGCAGAAACACGGAAAACGCCGAGGTGCCTGAAGGGTCGGCCTGCGCCGCGCCGATGGCGGTGAAGGTCCCGATCGTTGTGAGGGTAAGGACTGCAACGCTAAGATGCCTGAACCACTGCTTCATGACTCCCAAGTATCGCACCATCACCACCGGGCGGATTCGGTTCGAGGGGCCGGACGCCGCGTCCTTCCTGCATGCGCTGGTGACCAACGACGTCGCGAGCCTGGCGCCGGGGCAGGGCGCCTATGCCGCGTGGCTGACGCCGCAGGGCCGGATGATCACCGACCTGCGCCTGCTGCGCGAGGACGGACGGGTGCTGGCGGAGGTGCCTGAAGGCATGTCCGCCGCGCTCGCCGCGCGATTCGACCAGCTGATCTTCTCCGAGCAGGTGCAGGTCGTCGACGACACCGAAGGCATGCGGGCGATCGCCGTGTTTGGCGACGGGGCAGCCGGGGTTGTGGCCGCCGTCACCGGAATTCCGGCCGGCTCGCTTGCCTCGTTGCCGCTGCTGGGGCACGTCACCTCGGGTGACGTCAGGGTCGTGAGGATTGACGACGTGGCAGGGGAGAACTTCGCGACCTGGATGCCGGCGTCAAGATGGGAGTCCGTGATGGCTGCGCTTGCGTCGGCCGGCGCGTCGGAGGCGACCGCCGATCTGGTCAACGCCCTGCGCGTCGAGGCAGGGCGGCCGTTGTTCGGCGTGGATATGAATACCGAGACGATTCCCCTGGAGGCTGGGCTGCTCGATCGCGCCATCAGCACCACCAAAGGCTGCTACGTGGGCCAGGAGGTGATCGTCCGTATCCTGCATCGGGGCGGCGGGCGGGTGGTGAAGCACCTGGTGCAGATGATGGCGGACGCCGGTGTCACCCAGGTGCCGGCGTCCGGCACGCCGGTGCTGGATCAGGGGCGGGAGGTCGGCGCGCTGACCAGCGCGGCCATCGGACCCGCGTCAGGCCGTGTCATGGCCCTGGCCACCGTGCACCGCGACAGCGCGGAACCAGGCCGTCAGCTCACGGTTGGGGACGGCCCGCCGATGACTGTCGTGTTACCCTCGGATGTTTTATGACTCCGAACACCCCGATTCTGGAATTCGTCCTCAGGAACTACAAGAACTTCAACTCGCGCGCCACGCGTGACGCGCTGCTGGCGTATCAGAGGCACATCGATAACGGGGGCCGCATGTTCTGGGCCGTGGCCGGTGCGATGTCGTCCGCGCAGCTCGGCATCACGATGGCGCCTGCGATTCGCGAGGGGTTGATCCACGGGCTGTCGGTGACCGGCGCGAACCTCGAAGAGTCGCTGTTTCGCCTGGTGGCGCACGACAGTTACAAGGACTTCCCGGAGTACCGCTACTTCACGAAACAGGACGACACCCGGATCCTCGACCAGCGGATGCGCCGCGTGACGGACACCAGCATTCCCGAAGACGAGGCGTTTCGCGCCGTCGAGAAGTTCATCGTTCCGATGTGGAAACGCGCCAGCGAGAAGGGCGACCGCCGGTTCTGGCACGAGTACTTCTACGAGCTGGTGCTGACGATCGGCGAAGAGCTTTACGAAGGCAACCCGGATGAGTCATGGCTGTTGGCGGCGGCGAAGGCGAATCTGCCGATTGTGGTGCCCGGCTATGAGGATTCGACGTTCGGCAACATCTTCGCCGCGCACGTGAAGGTCGGTGACTGTTCGGCCAACATAGCGAAGTCGGGCATCGAGTACATGGGTGCCTTCTACGACCAGTACTCCACGCTGTCCGAGGGCGCCGGCATCGGGTTCTTCCAGATCGGAGGCGGCATCGCCGGCGACTTTCCGATCTGCGTCGTGCCCTCGCTGAAGTACGACATGGAACGGGAAGCCCGGCCGTGGGCGTACTTCTGCCAGATCTCCGACTCGACCACATCGTATGGGTCGTACTCGGGCGCCACGCCGAACGAGAAGATCACGTGGGACAAGCTGACCGAACACACGCCGATGTTCGTGATTGAATCCGACGCCACGATCGTCGTGCCGTTGATGCTGAGCGCGCTGCTCGAGTGCAAGCGCTACCCGGCGGAGGCTGCGGCGGTGATGGAGGCTGCGGCGAAGTAGCGCGCCGAAGTGATGGACACCCTGACCGGCTGGGGCCGGCTGCCCGAGCCCGGGCGTGAACAGGTCGACGAGGACTTCGAGGCGCTGACCCTCGGCGCCGTGCTGTCGCGCGGTCTCGGCCGTTCGTACGGGGACTCTTCGCTGCCGGCGGTCGCGTCCGACAGGATCGTCAACTCCCGCCTTGCCAATCGCATCATCTCGTTTGATGCGCACACGGGCGTGCTCCGCGCCGAGGCCGGGCTGACGCTTGTCGATCTCGTGCGGCTGATGGTGCCCCGCGGGTGGTTTCCCCCCGTGGTGCCCGGGACCAAGTTCGTCACGCTGGGCGGCATGGTGGCCAGCGATGTCCACGGAAAGAACCACCATCGTGAGGGGTGCTTCGGTGCGCACGTGCGCGCGCTTCGCGTCCGCCTGGCCGACGACCGCATCGTCGAATGCAGCCCGGCGTCGGACGCGGATCTGTTCCATGGCTCGATCGGAGGCATGGGCCTGCTGGGCCACATCCTCGAGGTCGAATTCGCGATGGTGCGGATTCCCTCGCAGTGGCTGCGGTTCGAGCGCGAACGGGTCCCCAGCATCGCCGTCTTCCTTGAGCGCCTGTCGTCCGCCGCGCCGCAATGGCCGATGACGATGGGGTGGATTGACTGCGTGCATCGCGGAAGGAGCATGGGCCGAGGCGTGCTGACCGCCGGCCGCTGGGCCACGGCGGACGAGGCGCGAGCGCGTCCGCCGGCCCCGCCACGCGAGACGGTGATTCCGATTGAGTTTCCCAACTGGGCGCTGAACACGGTAACCTCCGGCCTCTTCAACACCGCGTACTACTGGAGCCACATGCGGCGCACGGTATCCGGCACGATGGCGCCCGATTCGTTCTTTTTTCCGCTGGATGCGATCCTTGAATGGAACCGGGCCTACGGCTCGCGCGGATTCACGCAGTATCAGTGCGTGGTGCCGCGCACCGCCGGCGCCGGGGCGGTGTGCGAGTTCATGGAGCGCCTGACCAGGTTGGGCGCGGCCTCGCC
>JANLHE010000597.1 GCA_024653875.1 Acidobacteriota bacterium | reverse complement strand
GCCTGCGCCAGCGCCAGCGCCATCGTGTGTTTGCCCACGCCCTCCGGCCCGGCAAACAGCAGCGTCTGCGGTACGCGCCTGCGTGCGACCGCCTGCTGGAGCAGGGCGGCGACCCGATGATGTCCGATAACTGTTGGGCCTGGCATGGCGTGTGCTCAATTGTACGGTCATCGCGGCACCGTTCGTGCAACATGGTGGACTTGGGGGTGCCTCATCAGGATGATTCGCACGGTCTTGGTCGTGTGGTGTGTCTCGGCGGGACTGTCGCTGGGGTGCAACGCGGGACCGCCGACACAGCCGACACAGGCGTCCTCGCCTTCGCCCGCTGAAGCCGTCGTCTCCGGCTTCGTGAACAGCGCGGACACGCGCGACGCGATCGGCGGCGCGCGGGTCACCGTCTCGGCGGGCAGCGTTGAGCGGTCGGGCACCAGCGATGCGGCCGGTTCGTTCCGCATCGAACAGGTCCCCGCGGGATCGGTCAGCCTCACCGTGGACGCGGCGGGCTTCGGGCGCGCGACACGGCTCCTGACGGTGCCTGCGCACGGGCTGCAAATCGACATCGAGATGGCGACCGATTCCGCGCCCGTGGCCACCGTCCGCGGCACGGTGAGGAGCCAGTCCACGAACCAGCCGCTGCCGGGCGCCGACATTTCGCTCCGCCTGACCGACGACAGACGTTTTTCCGCGACGTCCGACTCCGACGGCCGGTTCGAGATGCCCGCGGTGCCGCTCGGCGCCACGGGCGATGTTCGCGTGGAAGCCCCCGGGTATCAGGCCAGCGACCGGCGCATCACGGTGGAGGCCGACCTGGAGATGGAGTTCAGCCTGGAGCGGACGGCGCCGCCACCGCCGGTCTTCGCCACCGCGCTGCGGCTGGTCAGTACGTTCAACCAGGCCGCGCTCGCCGGCGGGTTGGTCGCCGGCACGGGCCTGACGGCGCCCGCCACGGATCTGAGCGGACGCACCGTGGTGGTGGCCGACGCCTCGTCCCCCGCGCCCCGCGCCATCACGATCACCGCCGGCGCGGCCCTTGAGCGGCGGACCTTCCTGCGGGTGCCAGGCGAAGAGGCCACCATCGATCTGATTCCGTCGAGTTTTGACCTGCGGTCGTTCGACCTGCTGGCACGTTCCTACCAGGAGCTGATCCGGTGGGCGGACGCGCCCGGACTCACCATCGAGCGGCGCATCCTGGAATGCTCGGCGACGACCCCGACCGAATCGCTGGCGCAGACCACGCCGGCCATCACGTCGGCCGCGACCCTGGCGGAAATGACCGGGCACCTGACCGACGCCCTCAGTCCGCTCACCGGCGGCCGGTTCACCGGGTACGGCTCGGTGGAGACGCCGCTGGCGGACGCCACCGCCACGGTCAACCTGATGGTGCCCGGCCGCATCACGATTGCGCGCTGCACCAGGCTGGCGGAGCTCACGGGCGCGGTCGGGTATTCCAAGATCGACTTCGCCGGCAACGGGCGCGTCAAGGGCGGCGTGGTGGTGCTCGACTACGACTACGACGAGGCCGCGCCCCCGGCGGAACGCTTCCACGTGCGCGCCCATGAACTGGGGCACATGCTGGGATTCAACCACGTCGAGATCCACTCGATCATGGCCATCACCGGCGCGGCGTCCCTGACCTTCACGCCGTGGGACCTGGAGGCGATGGCGTTGGCCTACCGGCGTCCGCCGGGCAGCCGCAGCCCGGACGTGGACCCGGACGGCGCCAGCGCCAATGCGCTGGGCGCGCGCAGCGCGCTGGTGCTGTGTCGAGGGTGGCGCCGCTGAAGCGACGCCCTACGGAGAGTGGCGGGGCCGACGAGACTCGAACTCGCGACCTCTGGCGTGACAGGCCAGCGTTCTAACCAACTGAACTACGACCCCGCAAAATGGGCGATACAGGATTCGAACCTGTGACAGCCGGCGTGTAAGGCCAGTGCTCTACCGCTGAGCTAACCGCCCGTGCCGACAACCTGACAAGTATGGCACTCAAACGGACTGGGTGACAAGTAGATTCAGGTCCGCAGCCACAAGAGAACAAGCGCGAACATGAGACCCGCCAGAGACCGGTATTCGCGGTTCATTTCAAACGCGCGGTTGAGGCTGAAGGTCCGCGTCACCGCCGGAGCCCGGCCCTCGCGGTACGCGGCGTACTGGCCGTTGAAGCGGGCGTCGAGCGTCGCTTCCTCGGTACGGACGGCCGCGAGGTACGTCACCAGGAAGTACGCCACCACCAGCAGCGCGGTCCACACGCTGCTTGAGGCGATGCCGAATCCCACCGCCATGATGGCCGACCCGACATAGAGCGGATGACGCGTGTGGCGATACGGGCCCGACCGCGTGACTTCCCTGCCCTTCTCGATGTGACCGGCGGCCCACACGCGCA
>JANLHE010000591.1 GCA_024653875.1 Acidobacteriota bacterium | reverse complement strand
CCGCAGTGCCAGCACTCGGTGAACTGGGATTCGATCCGTTCGCCGCACGCCGGGCAGATCCACTCCGTGCCCTGGGTTCCAGCTGAGGCTGTCCGGGGTTCGTACGCCGCCAGGATCACCAGGGCCCGTGCCGCGTCGTCGCCGTCAGACACCCAGACCGTTGGCAGGGTATCGGGCGTGGCCGGCGTCTCCCCGCGTGCGCTGAAGAGGCTCTCGCCGCGCACCTCGGCAACGATGCCGTTCGCTTCAAGCATGCCTTTGACCAGATGAGCCTCGGTGGGGTGCTGCGCGATGAAGACTTTTGTCATTTGGGCCTTTCTGGCACGATCGTCTCCCCGCGCGCCAGCATCGCGACCAGCGCCGCGATCTTTGCCGCCCGGCCCGCGGCCGTCTTCATGTTGTTCGTGCGGAACGCCAGCGCAAAGAGGTTCATGCGTCCGAGGGTCTTGAACTTTCTGCGGGCTTTCGGGTTCTTCTCTATGGCCGCGCGAAGGTCGGCGGGAATGCTGGCCTCGCTCGCGCTGCGGATTGGCGCGTAGGCGTTGTCCCAGCGGCCATCGGCCTTGGCCGCCTCGACGTGCCGATGCCCGTGCGGCGTCATCCGGCCGGTCGCAATCAGCCGTGCGACGTGGCCCCGGTTGACCTGGCTCCAGATGCTCTTTGCCTTCCTGGGCGTGAACCGCTGCAGGAAGGACTGCTCGTCGAAGGATTTCCGGATGCCGTCGATCCAGCCCCAGCACAGCGCGCCGTCCAGCGCCTCCGCGTAGGTCACGGTGGGCAGATTCGAGTCCTTCTTGTGAATCTTCAGCCAGAGCTCGGTCTCGCGCGCGTGGTTCGCCGCCAGCCATTTTTCGAAGGCCGCTGCGGATCGAAAGCCCCTGATCTTCTTCGGGTTGGGAACAATTGGCGCCATCGCTCACCCTATCGTCTGCCCGCCGCCCTTAGGCCAAAGTTAGACCGTGTTTTCGATTGGAGTCGATCGGACGGCTAACAGGTCGTTGTCGCGCACGGCTCGAACGTCCTTGATGGCCAAGGTCAGGAGGGCCTGCGTTCGCCCGGATGCTGTCACGAATTCAACCTCGACCGCTTCGTCCCCGTACGTCTGAACGATGGCTCCCAAGTCCCCGGTGCGCAGCCCGGCCTCCGGCACGTCCCGAACGAGCACCACCGTGTCGAGTTCATGGAAACCAGTCGTCATGATCGCTCTCCTGGATAGGCCGTCACGAACCGCGGGAACCGTTCGCCGTCGAGGACGAACTGGTCAGCGCCCGGGATCCGCACGTCGCGATTCTACGCCTATCGATCAACGCTGCGCATGAGCCCCGGCGGCTGAGCGCGCCTTTGTTGTACAACATTCCGCCGCCGTCGGCTCCATGCGCTTGTGAGGCGGCTGTCGCGGTGTTACGCTCCGGGAATGACGATTACCGCCATGGTGCGCGACGGCCGGATTGTGGTGAATGCCCCGACAGATCTGCCCGAGGGCACCACGGTGACCCTGTTGCCGCTGGACCCGGGCGACTGGCTGGATGAAGCCGACCGTGCTGCGCTTCATCAGGCACTGGGTCAGTCGGAGTCTGATGTCGCGGCGGGTCGTCTCGTCGATGCGGCGGAGGTCCTGCGGGAGCTCAAGTCGCGTTGACCGGCCGCCGCGTTTCTTTCACGCACGCGACGCCGTCGGCTGCACGCCAAGGTTCGCCCGCGCACTTGTCATGTTCTCGCCTTCCAGTGAGCCGGGTCCTGCCGACCATGAACCGCCAGCACAATGACCGCTTCGGTCGTGATCCGATAGTAGATCGCGTAGGGAAACCGCCGAAGCACCGCACGTCGCGTTTCGCCGGCTACGCGTTGGAACGCGTACGGGTGATCGGAGATCACTGAGACGGTTGCGACGAGCGTGGCCACGAACCGCTCGGCCACATCAGGACCGCTGCGGGAATACCAAGTCTTCGCCTCTGCGGCATCTGCGGCGGCAAGTGGGCGGAAGATGACAGGGAGCACAGGCTAGGCGCGCAGCTTCTTCAGGACCTGTTCCCACGGCACGCCGGTTTCTGGATGTGCAAGATGGTCCGCCCACCGACGGTCGAGTTCCGCGGCCAATTCGGGGTTGACGGGCAGAGCGTGGTCGCGACCGGAGTCCGACAGGCTCTCCCACAGGGCGATCGCAAGATCGGCCCGCTTGTCCGCAGGCAGGCTGAGCAGTTCAGAGAGAGACGGAGTCGCCATAGGGGAATCCTCGCACTTGGCCGGTCCGAGCGCAACCGATCTGGTACATCAATCCGCCGACAGCTCCTGGATACCCGCTCCGTGGGCTAGACAGTATGACTTCGGTATTCGTGCACGGTTGACCTCCGACATTATTCGCGGGTTGGTCCCGATGGAACCAGAGCCACCCACGACCTCGACACGTTGATTCGGCGGCTGCAAGCGGTGGCGATTCTCACCGAACTCGTCATCAGATTTCCAG
>JANLHE010000589.1 GCA_024653875.1 Acidobacteriota bacterium | reverse complement strand
TCACGGCTTGTTGAACCGGAAGTTCGTCAGATCGCAATCCTGCATCACGTAGGTCTTGGTTTCCAGGCGCTGCTTGTTCGCGCGCTTCGCCTGGGTCTCGCCCCCGCAGGCAATCATGTCGGCGAAGCTGATGATTTCCGCACGGATGAAGCCCTTTTGGATGTCGGTGTGGATGGCGCCTGCGGCTTCCACAGCGGTCATGCCTGCTGTGATCAACCACTGCCGGTTCTCAACGCCGCCCACGGTCAAAAAGGTGATGTAACCGGCGTCGCCGATGACGCGGACGAGGAACGCGTCGAAGTGGTCCACGTCCCCGGCCTCGGCCACGACCACCGGTTTCATCGTGACGAAGGCGTGCGCCTCGATGCTCATGGTCTCCCCAGGCGTGAGGCCGGCCGCGGAGATCATCTGGTCGCTCTCGAGACAGGCCTTGATTTTTTCCAGCACGACCCGTTCCGCGTCAGGTGGATTCCGTCCGAGACGGGTTTCGACGAACTCCAAATCCTGCAGGATCAGGTCGAGGCGGCTTCCCGGTGACACGACAATGACGTCAGCGGTCGCTGCCTCGTCTTCGCCGGCGACCTCGACCTGGGCGTAAATCTTCTTTTTTGCCTCGATCATCTGGTCGGCCTGATCCAGACGCGGGTCTTTGACGTTGTGTTTTCCCAGGGGAACGCCGGTGATGCCAACGAGAGAGACTTTCATCACACGGTATTCTACGCCGTGCGACGGGAATGGCTACGGGCGCCGTGTGTGGCGCGTTCCCTGTCGCCCCCGTCGCTCTCGCGTGCTATCATTGCTATCATGTCACAGCTCATTGTCCGGAACCTGGAACCGCGCGTCGTCACCGCGTTGAAGGCCCGGGCTGCGAGTCGCGGCCGGTCGGCGGAAGCCGAGCATCGGGCGATTCTGGAGGGAGTCCTGCTCGGTCAGGGCCCGGCCCCGGATTTCAAGGCGTTCCTGCGGTCCATTCCCGAGTCAGCGGATCTGCGGATCCGGCGATCGCGCGACCGCGGCCGCACCGTGGCGCTGTGACCTTTCTGCTCGATACCAACATCGTGTCGGAGCTGCGGCGCGGCGCCCGCGCCAACGCTGGTGTTGTCGCGTGGTTCGACGAGCGATCGCCGGACGAGTTGTGTCTCAGCGTGGTGACGATTGGAGAGATTCGTCAGGGGATCGAGCAATTGCGCGGGCGGAGCGGACCGCAGGCGATCGCGCTCGATCGCTGGTTGACGGGGCTCGTGCAGTTCTATGAGGATCGCGTGCTGTACGTCGATGGCGACGTCGCCCAGGAGTGGGGCCGGTTGAGGGCGAGCCGCACGCCACCGGTGGTGGATGCGCTGCTCGCCGCAACCGCCCGTGTGCACGATTTGACGCTGGTCACGCGCAACGTCCGTGATTTTGCGGGCCTGAAGGTCCGCGTGCTGAATCCGTTCGTGTTGGGGCGATAGGGTTCAGCGGCAGGCCGCCTCGACCTCCGCCGCGGTCTTGGGGATGGGCTGGCCGAGCACGCGGCCGCCCGCTTCGGTGACCAGCACGTTGTCTTCGATGCGGCACCCGC
Source organism: Acidobacteriota bacterium (assembly GCA_024653875.1). Taxonomy (GTDB): domain Bacteria; phylum Acidobacteriota; class Vicinamibacteria; order Vicinamibacterales; family SCN-69-37; genus SYFT01. The sequence continues at coordinate 785 of JANLHE010000589.1, read as the reverse complement.
GGGCGTCGCGGAACTTCCCGATCTCGGTGAAGTTCAGGAAGGCGGCGTTGGTGCCGTCGGCCTTCCACTGATCGATCAGCGCCGGGATGAAGTAGAGCCCCGGCTCCACCGTGACCACGAACCCGGGTTCGAGCTCACGGCCGAGGCGGAGGTACGCGAGGCCGAACTGCGTGCTGCGCTCGAGGCCGGGCCGATAGCCGACGAGGCGCTCTTCCAGGTTCTCCATGTCGTGGACGTCCATGCCCAGCATGTGACCCAGGCCGTGGGGGAAGAACAGCGCGTGCGCGCCGGCGGCGACGGCCTCCTGGATGTTGCCTTTCATCAGGCCGGCCGCCTTCAGGTCCGTGGCAAACGATGTCGCGGCCAGCAGGTGGATGTCGCGGTAGGGGACGCCCGGCTTGATGGCGCCAATCGCCGCGAGCTGCGCGCGCAGGACCATCTCGTAGATCACGCGCTGTTGCGCGGTGAACGTGCCGCCGACCGGCATCGTGCGCGTGATGTCGCTGGCGTTGTAGTGCGGCGTCTCGAAGCCGGAATCCAGGATCAGCATGTCGCCGGCCTGCATGACGTTGCGATGAAACGGATTGTGCAGCGTCTCGCCGTGCACCGAACAGATGGGCGGGAACGAGAAGCGGCCGCCGTGGGCCGTCGCCACGCGCGCGATCTCCGCCACGACGTCGTATTCATGCCGGCCGGGCTGCGCGGCGCGCATCGCGGCGGCGTACATCTCGCGCGACACGTTGACCGCGGCGTCGATATCGGCCACCTCTTCCGCCGACTTGTAG
>JANLHE010000588.1 GCA_024653875.1 Acidobacteriota bacterium | reverse complement strand
GCGGACCTACGGGACCTATCGGACCTGTCGGACCTATCGGACCGGTCGCACCAGCAGTGCCCGTGGCTCCTGTGTCACCCTTCGCCCCGGGTGCGCCGTCAACGCCGTTCGTGCCGTTCGTGCCGGGATCACCCTTGTCGCCCTTGGGCCCCTGCGGTCCAACCGGCCCTTGCGGTCCGATGAGTGTGGGAATTTGTACGGAGACCTGCACCGTGTCTTCCGCGGCCGGCAATCCAGCCTCGGTCGCCGTCACGGTAAAGGTGTGGACGCCGATGCCCAAGGTCAGGTTGAGCGCTGCTCCTGACGCCGTGAACCCGCCGGGGCCACTCCACGTCACCAGCGCGCCTCCCGATCCCCCAGAGACTGCAGCCAGCAGCGACGCAGGCGCCGTGCCGAACACATCGGCCGTCAGCAACTGATCGACACCCGCGCTCACAATCAGGAGATCGATCACGCTCAGCGCATCGTGCCGCGTGCCAGGCGCGGCGTTCGGCGGTGACGCTCCGCCGACGACATGAAAGACGTCACCGATTTGACCTGCCGCGGCAAGCGCATGCCCACTCGGCATCGAACCCAACGTCGTCCAGGTGTCGGTCAGTGGATCGTAGCGTTCAACAACATCCAGCAGGTCGTAGGCATCGCCGCCGTTGACCACGCGATGCTGATAGCCGCCGACCGCAAACAACTGCCCGTCGATAACCGTCGCCTGAAGCCCGAACCTGTGCGTGGGCATGGGCGCCCGCGTACTCCATGTATTGGTCGACGCGTCGTAGACCTCAAGCGTCGCGAGTGACTGATTGTTGTACGTACCGAACGCGCCACCGACGACGTAGACCAAGCCATCGATGGCGGCACCGGCGGCCATCAAGCGGGCCGTCGGCATCGGGGCGCGAGAACCCCAGCTGCCCGCTGACCCTGTTGCCGGATCAAAGCACAGCGCGGTGTTGGTCTTCGCCGTATTGGAGGCGTTCATCCCTCCGAACACACAGAACCGGCCGTCCACGACGACCCCAGCCATCCCAGCGGCTGCCGATGGCAGCGAGGGACCAAAGGACCACATATTGCTTACCGGGTCGTAGATTTGAAGATCGGCGATGTTGGACCACGGCGATCCGCCGGCCACGTACAGCCGGCCGCCCAGCACTCCCGAGGCCGCGGCGTAGAGGGCGATCGGGATCGGCGCGCGGGCCGACCAGGCATTGGTCACGGGATCATAGGCCTCGACAGTAGGCGTGCGGGCCGAGCTGCCGTCAAGTCCACTGGCCACTATCAACGTGCCGTTGATGACCCCGCTGGCAGGACCGGTCCGGGGCGTCGCCCTCGGCGCCAGGGTTGACCACTCCACCAACTGAGCCTGTGCACTTACGGGCAACGCGACGGCACTGCCGGCGAGCAGGAACAACAGGACTATTCGGAAACAACGCGATGCTGGCATACTCACTCTCCATAGCTGGGGGGACGGGTTCATTCAGAACACAGGTGTAAGCCCCCCAACGTCCCTTCGCAATTGGCAGGAGGTGACACGACATGACGCCGGACCGGCCGCGCCTGGATTCGTGGAAGGAAATCGCCCAGTACCTGGGTCGTGATGTCCGCACGGTCATCCGCTGGGAACACGATCGGGGTCTCCCGGTCTCGCGCGTCCCCGGCGGCAAGCGGTCGAGGGTCTTTGCCTACCAGGACGATCTGGACCAATGGTTGTCGCGGTCGCCGGATGCGTCCGAGGCACACGTCCCACCCCCGCCGCCCGGCGCCGGACTGCGGTGGCCGCAACCTCTCCTCGTGCTGGGATTGCTTGCCGCCGTTGCCGCGCTGGCGAGCTTTCCTGACCCGGCAGCCGATGCCGCGCCCGTGCGCCTCGGCCTGACCGACAGTGACCTGCAGGCGTTCGACAGCCGGGACCAGTTGGTGTGGAGCCGGCGGGTGACGACAACACATGTGATGGCAAGCGCCACTCGATGGTCGTTCGTGGGACACCTGGACGCTGACCGGACCCCTGATTTGCTGGCGGCAATCGGCGCGACTCCTCCGCCGGTCGAGCCCATTGGCGGAGAGTGGCTGCGCCTGGCAGGTGATGCGACGTTGTGGCGCTACACCGCTGGCGGCGACGTCGCGTGGTCGACAACTGTCGCAGACGAGGTTCAGTTTCGTGACGACAGGTACGGTCCGCCGTGGGCGTTGGCCGACTTGACGGTGCACCGGGTGGGTGGAAGGCAGCGCATTGCATGGGCCGTCCATCACTTCACCTGGTGGCCATCTCTGCTGATCTCGCTCGACGAGACCGGACGCCGCCTTGGCACTTTTGCCAATGCCGGGTGGATTCGAACCGTTGAGGCCACTCCCGACGGCCGGCATCTGCTGGTCACCGGTGTCTCGAATGCGCAGCGCAGCTATTTTCTGGCCGTGCTTGACGCATCGCACCCGGTCGGCCACTCGCCGGAACCACCGGGGAGCCCGACCGAATGCGTGAGCTGTGATGCCGGAGATCCAGTCAAGTACTTCGTGTGGCCGAGGACGGATGTGTCCACCACATCACCGTTTCCTGCCGATGGGCCTTCCGTCAGCACGTTCGCGACAGGCGACGTGCACGTGCATGTCCACGAGAGCGCGGGACCTCTGATCGCCACGACCATCTACGAGCTGTCGGCAGACCTGAATCTACAGGCCGCGCGTTTCAGCGATGCGTTCTGGGAACGGCACGAAGAACTCCATCGGTCCGGTGCCCTGTCCCACGCCAAGGACGAGTGCCCCGAGCGGACCGGGCGGCAGGTGAAGGTCTGGACACCGGC
>JANLHE010000584.1 GCA_024653875.1 Acidobacteriota bacterium | reverse complement strand
CGCCGCCGGCCACGGACATCTACCTGGCGCCCCTGACGAAGGCCGGCGCCACGGTCGCGGTCGGACGCCCGATCAACATCACGAACCACCCGGGGTACGACAACCAGCCTCAGTTCCTGGCGGACTCGAGCGGCGTGTTGTTTTCCTCGAATCGCGACGGCGCGCAGACCGACATCTACCGCTACGAGATTGCGCAGAAGCGCGTCGTGCAGGTGACAAAGACGCCCGACAACGAGTACTCACCCACGCTTACGCCGGACGGACGGACCTTCACGACGGTCCGGGGCGCGGCGCAGCGGCTGTGGAGGTTTACGCTCGACGGCGCCGATGCCGGCCTGGCGTGGACCCATCAGGGCCTGATCGGCTACCACGTGTGGGTGTCTCCCACGCAGATCGCGACGTTCATCCTCGGCGCGCAGCGCCAGCCCGCCACGCTGCAACTGCTCGACATGCGCACCGGCGCGTCGGACGTCATCGAGCGCGGGATCGGCCGCTCGCTGCTCATTCGGCCGGGCCGCGGCACGGTGAGCTTCGTGGTCAAGCCCCAGGGCGCGCCGTGGGAAATCAAGGAACTGAACCCCGTTACGCGCGCCGTCACGGCACTCACGCCCACTCTCGATGGCAGCGAAGACCTCGCCTGGACGCCCGACGGCGCGATCGTGATGGGCCTAAAGACCAAGCTGTTCCTCTGGCGTGAAGGCGGCAGCTGGACGGAGATCGCGGACCTGGGCCGGCAGGGCGTGGACAACATCACCCGGCTCACGGTGAGCCCGGACGGCAAGTGGATCGCGGTCGTCGGTCAGGCATCGGTGCGATAGCGCGCATGGCACATACCCAGTCGCGTCGCCTGGCGTCCGTGCAGACGCCGATCATTCCCATTGTCAGCCGGTGGATCGCGGACACGCCGGGTACCGTGTCGCTCGGACAGGGCGTGGTGTCGTACGGCCCGCCGGATGACGCCGTCGCGGCGCTGCGATCGTTTCCGGCAAACGCCTCCGACCACCGCTACGGTGCCGTCGAGGGCGAAGCGCCGCTGGTGGCGCTCATCGACGAGAAGCTCCGGCTGGAGAATGGCATTGACGTGTCGGGCGTCAGCCGCGTCGTGGTCACGGCCGGAGGCAACCTGGCGTTCATGAACGCGATCCTCGCCGTGACCGATCCGGGCGACGAGGTGATCCTCCAGGTGCCGTACTACTTCAACCACGAGATGGCGATTGAGATGGCCGGCGCGCGCGTGGTGCCCGTGCGGACCGACGCCGCCTGCCAGCTCGATCCGGCCGCGATCGAAGCCGCCATCACGCCACGGACACGCGCCATCGTCACGGTGTCTCCAAACAATCCGACCGGCGCGGTGTACCCGGAGGCCGCGCTTCGCCGCGTGAACGAGATGTGCCGGGCGCGGGGGATCTTCCACATTCACGACGAGGTCTACGAGTACTTCACGTACGACCGGACGCCGCACTTTTCGCCGGGCTCGATTCCCGGCGCGGCGGCGCACACCATTTCGATGTACTCCCTGTCGAAGGCGTATGGCATGGCGAGCTGGCGGATGGGGTACATGGTGATTCCGGAGTCGTTGTGGGAGGCCGTCAACAAGATTCAGGACACGTTGCTCGTGTGTCCGCCGGTGGTGTCGCAGCATGTGGCCGCCGCCGCGCTTCGCGTCGGCCGGTCCTATTGCGCGTCGCACGTGGCCCGGCTGGACGTCATGCGGAGGCTGATGGCGGACGCGCTGTCGCAGCCGGATGTGCCGTGCGACGTGCCGGCGGCGCGCGGCGCGTTTTATTACTTTGTGAAGGTGCACGCTTCCCTGGATGCGATGACGCTGACCGAACGCCTGATTCGTGAACATCGCGTGGCCGTGATTCCCGGGTCCGCCTTCGGCGCGTCGGAGGGTTGCCACATTCGCGTCTCGTACGGCGCGCTTGATGCCCGGACGGCGCAGGAGGGCGTGTCCAGGCTGGTCAAGGGACTGAAGGCGCTTTCGGACTGACGGGGCTGAAGCCAGGAGACGAATGAAGATCGCGACGTGGAATGTGAACGGCATCCGTGCCAGGCAGGCGCAGGTGCAGGAACTGCTGGCGGCCGAGCAGCCCGATGTGGTGTGCCTGCAGGAACTCAAAGCCTCGCCAGAACAGGTGCCGCAGTTGCTGGTGTCGCCCGGCGAATACTGGACGTACTGGCACGGAGGCGGAGGGTACTCGGGGGTGGCCCTGCTGATTCGCCGGGCCTTCGTCCCGGAACCGCCCGCGTTTTCACACCCGGCCTTTGATTTCGAGCACCGTATCGTGGAAGCCGTCGTGGCCGTGCCGGCCGCCACCAACCTTCAGGCGCTCCGCCTCGTCTCGGTCTATGTCCCCAACGGCGGCAAGGACTTCGAGGCCAAGCTGCAGTTCTTCCAGGCCCTGCGCCGGTGGCTGGCTGAAACAGTCACCCCCGGTACGGCGCTAGTGCTGTGTGGGGACTTGAACATTGCCCTCGAGGAGCGCGACGTGCATCCGAAGGAACGGAAGGTCAATCAGATCGGCACGCGGCCGGAAGAGCGGGCGCTGCTCGCGGGCGTGCTGGCCGAGGGGTTGACCGACGTCGGCCGTGCGCTCGATCCGGAGAACGACGCCCTGTTCACCTGGTGGGCGCCGTGGCGCGGCCTGCGCCAGCGCAACATCGGGTGGCGCATTGACTACATCCTGGCGAGTGGCACCGTCGCGCCGTCGGCCAGCCGCTGTGTCTCCATGCGCGAGTTCGGAACCAGCGATCACGCGCCCGTCGTCGCCACCTTTACCCTATGAGCCTTCGCACCCGCCTCATCGTCGCCTTTCTTGTGCTGTCGGTTGTTCCCCTCGGCGCCGTGACCTATTACTCGTATACGAGTCAGGTGCGGGCGATGCGGGACCTGGCCACGCGCGAGGCGGATGCGCTGTCCTCGGAAATGACCCAGCGCATGCAGTTGGTCACCACCGAGTTGAGCAACCGGGTCGAACAACTCGTCGACATGCAGCCAGCCGTCGTGCGCGTCGCGCAGACGAAGCCGGCCGCCGCCGCCCCGGCGCCCTCGCCGGCCGCGTCCACGCAAGCGACAGTGCCCGCAGTGGACCTCACGGCACTGGCGCTGCCCGCGCTCACGGGTGCGACCACGATGGATCAGGCGGAAGTAGCTGACGCCCTGGGCGCGGCGGCGATGTTGCTCCGCACCGTGGAACTGCAGGGCTTGCGGGGCGCGCCGCGGAACCCGAACCGGCCGCCGGATCTGAGACTGGGCCGCGGGACGAGGCCGCCACGCCTGGGTGAGGCATCAGGGCAGCCGGTGGTACCGCCTCCGGCGGCGCCCTCGGCCGCCGAACGCATCGTGATCGACATGGGCGCCATCACGCGCGAGATGTTCAGGAAGTACGTGCCTGAGGGCGGCTTCGAGAAGATGACGTCCGAGCAGCGCCAGCAGATGGCGCGCGACGTGAATCAGCGCGTGATGGGCATCGCGGAAGGCATCCGCATGAGCGCGGACCAGCTGGAGAAGAAGGCGGAGCAGGCGAAGCAGACGCCCGCCACGGC
>JANLHE010000581.1 GCA_024653875.1 Acidobacteriota bacterium | reverse complement strand
GAGTTCGGAAACGGCGTGCCGCACCCGCGCGGGTACGGCAACACCGTGCGGGTGCTCGGCCGCTACGTGCGCGAGCGGAAGGTCATCACCCTGGAGGAGGCCGTGCGCAAGATGACCTCGCTGCCGGCCCGCCAGTTTGGCCTGGCCGGCCGCGGGGAAATTCGTGTGGGCGCGGCGGCCGATTTGGTGATATTCAATCCAGCGACCGTGGCGGACACGGCGACGTTTGACGCGCCCCATGCCTATCCCGTCGGCATCCTTCACGTCCTCGTGAACGGAGTGCCGGTGGTGCAGGGTGGGGAACAACTGCCGGCCCGGCCGGGGCAGGTCGTGCGCCGGACCAGAGTTGGTGAGCCTCTTGACAATAATCCTCACAACGAATAATATGGGTTCACGATGACCTCGCGCCCCACTCGCCGTCCGCCGACTTCCGCCGCCCATAATGGGGCCGCGGGTCCACGGGCTCCCGAACGTTCACGCCGGGCGTTGGCCCATTTGGCCGCCTTCCGCGCCGTCGTCAAGACCGCGGGGGAGTTGGAGCGCGGGTTTGCGGAGTTGTTCAAGGCGCACGACTTGTCCCTGACGCAGTACAACGTGCTGCGGATTCTCAGGGGCTCCGGTCCTGACGGGGCCACGTGCGGCTACGTGGGCGAGAACCTGATCCAGCACGATCCGGACGTCACGCGGTTGCTCGATCGGCTCGACCGGCGCGGCCTCATCGAGCGCGCGCGCGACACCAAGGACCGGCGCGTCGTTCGGACCCGGATCACGAAGGCCGGCCTGGCGCTCCTGGCGGATCTGGATGGTCCCGTGGACGAGGTGCACGAAAAGCAGTTGGGTCATCTGAGCGAGGCGCGCCTGGGTGAACTGGGCGCCCTCCTCGATGTGGTTCGGACGGGCAAGCCGTAAGTTTGTCGCGCCGGTCTGGAGTTCCTATGCCGCCACTGAAAGTCCTCGTCATCCTCGGAAGTGTCCGCCGCGGCCGCAAGAGCGAACGTGTGGCGACCTTTGTCATGAACCGTCTCGCCGGCAACGAGGCGGTCTCCGCCGAGCTCGTGGACCTGCGCGCGGTGGACTTCCCAATCATGGAGGAGCGTCTGGGCCGCATCGACCCGCCGCCGCCGGGCGTGGCGGAGCTGGGCGCCGCCATCCAGAGCGCCGACGCGCTAATCATCGTGTCCCCCGAGTACAACCACGGGTACCCCGGGGTCCTCAAGAACGCGCTGGACTACTTCTACGCGCAGTACAAGCGGACGCCAGTCGCCCTCGTCACCGTCTCAGACGGGGGCCATGGCGGCGTGAACGCGTGGGCGCAGCTGGTCACGGTTTTCGCCCAGCTGGGGGCCATCGTCCTGCCGCAGACCATCGCCGTCTCGAACGTGGACAAATCGTTTGCCGAGGACGGCACCCCCCTCGAACCGGCGTACGTCAAGCGGACGGACGGCATGATCACCGAGCTGGTCTGGCTGGCGCGCCGCTTGAACAAGGCAGAGTGGCGCGGCTGATCGCATAATAGGGCGCATGATGCCCTATGCCACCTATGTGACCGGTCACGATCCGCTCGACGTCCTCCGCACCACCCTCGCCGGCTATCGAGAGGTTTTCACGCGTAACACCGCCGCCGACTGGGCCACGCCCCGGACGCCAGGCAAGTGGACGGCGCACCAGGTGCTGGTGCACGTCACGCAGTGGGAACTGATCTTCTCCACGCGCATCCGGACGGCGCTGGCGATTCCCGACTACGTCGTCCAGCCGATGGATCAGGACGACCTGCTGGACATCGAGGCGCCCGCCGTGGATGCCACGATGGCCGCCGCCGCGTTCGAGGCCGTGCGGCGCATGAACATCGCGCTCGTCGCGGCACTCACCCCCGCCCAGCGCGCCAAGGCCATCACGCATCCCGAGCGTGGCCCCATCGACATCGAAGACCTCATCGTGACGCTCGCCGGCCACGGCGCGCACCATCTCGCGCAGTTGAGGACCGGGGATTGAGCATTGAGGCTGACGCTTGCTCTCCTCATTGCAGGACTGACCACGGGATGGCCGATTGACGCTGCGAGCGCCGGCGCGGCGATGCAGACGCGCACGGTCGCCAGCCTCTGGTATCGCGGCCTCCCGGCCGGCGTGCCGCGGCAGGTGGATCTCGACGCAATCCGCGCCGCCGGACTCACCGCGGTCACGTGGCCGATTCAGCATGGGGCCGGCGCGCTTGAGTTGAGGCGGATGGCCGATCGCGCCGGCCTCAAGGTGGTGATTCGGACAGAGTCCGAACCGCTGACTCCGGTGTCCGCGCTCACCCCGGGCACCCACGTGGACATCGCCGCGACGCGCGCCCCGGTGGCCCTGTTGCCGGCGCTGGCCTGGCGCGCGGTCGCGCACGGCGCGCGCGTGGTCTCGTTCGACGCCGACTTGTCCGGAGCGATCGGGGCCGCCGTCTCGGCCGTGGCACGGCAGATCGCGATCAATGCCACGCTGGTGGATACGCTGTCTGCCGGCCCGGCCGTGCGCGTGGACCCGCCGGTGGAGAGCCTCGATGTCGCGTTGCTCGAGGGGCCCCGGTCCTGGGTGCTCGTGGCCACCAACACGGCGGCCGCCGGCACCGCCCCCGCGGATACGTACGCCTTCATGCCGTCAGGCGTGCCCTCCGCGGAGTGGCTCAACCTGTTTGACGGCTCGACCATCGGCATGTCGAGCCGTCCCACCGGCGCCCGCTGGCACATCGTGCTCGGCGCGGGCGATGCCCGGGTCTACGTCATCGACAAGGTACTAAAATGAGCTCATCTCGTCGAAGAAGATGCCGAGCGTATTCGCGTTGTGCGCGCCGTACGCCTCGAATCCTGGCAGCGTCAGCGGCGCCGCGGTGTATTGCTCACGCGTCTGGCCCGCCTTGATGGCCGCGCGCGTGTGATTGAGGGCCGCCGTCATGTAGTCGCGGAACGCCATGAGGTCCGCGCGTGTGCCGATGACGGGCAAGCTGGCGCCGGCGTGGCCAAAGATGTACGTGGTGTCGCTGGCGTGATCGGCCGCGGCCTTCTCGAGGACGACGATCCAGTTGGCCACCAGCGCGCCGTTGCGCCGGTCGATGACGGGCACGCGGCGGTTGAACATCAGGTCGCCCATGTGCGCCACGTTCGCGCGCTCAAAGGTGATCACCGCGTCGCCGCCCGTGTGCGCCCGGCCGTAGTGCTTCGCCCGCACCCACTCGTCGCCGATTTCCTCGCGCCACACATCGGTGAAGGTGCTGTCCGGCGACAACTGCTCGGCGGCGTTCGGCGCGGCCGCGGCCTGCCTGATCAACTCCGCCGCGCGCTCGTGCGCCACGACCTTCTTCGCGAGCCCCTTGAACGCGATATTGCCGCCACTGTGATCGCCGTGATGGTGCGTGTTGATCAGGCGGTCGACCGGCCGGTTCTTCGAGCGCTGATTGATCCCTTCCACGAGCAGCTTCGCGGAGTCAGGAAATTGGCTGTCCACGACCACCACGCCGCCGGCATTAATCAGGTAGCCGACCGTGCCGCCACGGCCGGTGAAGAACCCGACGCCGCGCCGGATTTCGGTGAACACGGGCGTCCACGCGGGCATCTGCTGCTGCCACGCGCGCGCCAGGGCCGGGCGGCCGATGAAGCCGGCGCCCAGGGCCACGGCTGAAGAAGCAAGAAAGTCTCTGCGGGAAAACGACATTGTGGGAACCCTCCGCCGGCAATTGTATCTCCCCCGTCCAGATCGGCTACAGTCCGCTGCATCATGACCTCCCGCCGACTGCTTCCTCTGGTTCTTGCCATGGGCCTGGCGCTGGCCAGCACCACGTCCCTGTCGGGCCTGTCCGGCCCGCCCGCCCAGGCGGCGGCCGACCGGGTGACCCGGCTGCGCGCGGCGTTGCCGGAGGTCGACAAGGTGTTTGCGGCGTTTGCCGCGCGCGCGCGCGTGCCGGGCATCACCTACGGCGTGCTGATCGACGGCCAGTTGGTGCACACCGCGTCGGTTGGCGTGCGCGAGCTGGCCACGCGCAGCCCCATCACCAACGACACCGTGTTCCGCATCGCGTCGATGACCAAGAGCTTCACCGCGCTCAGCATCCTGAAGCTGCGCGATGAAGGGAAGCTCTCCCTGGACGACCCGGCCGAACGTTTCGTCCCCGAACTGGCCGGACTGAAGTACCCGACGGCGGACTCGCCGAAGCTGACGATTCGCCACCTGCTCTCGCACGCCGAAGGGTTCCCCGAGGACAATCCCTGGGGCGACCAGCAGCTGGCCGTGACCGAGGAACAGTTCACCGCGATGCTCAAGGGCGGCATTCCATTTTCCACCGCGCCTGGCACCGCGTACGAATACTCCAACTACGGCTTCGCCATTCTCGGGCGCATCGTGTCCCGCGTCTCGGGAATGCCGTACGCGAACTACGTGACGGCCAACATCCTCAGGCCGCTGGGGATGAACTCGACGACATTGGAACCCGCGTCGGTGCCGAAGGACCGGTTGGCCCTGGGCTACCGGTGGGAGGACAACCAGTGGAAAGAGGAGCCGCAACTGCCCGATGGTGCGTTCGGCGCCATGGGCGGCATGCTCACGTCCACCACTGACCTTGCGAAGTACGTCAGCTTCCTGATGAGCGCGTGGCCGCCGCGCGACGATCTGGATCCCGGTCCGGTCAAGCGCGCGTCGTTGCGCGAGATGCAGCAGGTGTCACGCCCGCGACCGGCGACGGCCACCGGCGGCGGCGCCACGCCGCTTCAGCTCAACGCATCCGGGTACGGCTACGGCCTCCGCATTCGCCAGTCCTGCCAGTTCCGCCACATCGTGGCGCACAGCGGCGGCTTGCCCGGGTTTGGATCGCAGATGCGCTGGCTCTCCGAGGAGGGCATCGCGTTTATCGCGATGGGCAACCTCACGTACACCGGCTGGGACGCGGTCCTTGATGCCGCCACCGACGCGCTCGCGCGCACCGGCGCGCTGACGCGCCGTCAACCCGTGCCGAGCGCCGCGCTCCTTGCCGCCAAGGACGACGTGACCCGCCTGGTCAATCAGTGGGACGACGGGCTCGCGGACCGGATTGCGGCGGTGAACCTGTTCCTCGATGAGTCGAAGGACCGGCGCCGCCGGCAGATTATCGGCCTGCGTGAACAGGTCGGCATCTGCCGCGCTGAGGGTCCGTTCGACGTGGAGAACGCGCTGCGCGGCCAGTGGGACCTGACCTGCGAGCGCGGATCGCTGCGCGTGGCCATCACGCTCGCGCCGACGATGCCGCCGACGGTGCAGTACCTGACGGTTCGTCCGGCCCCGGCCACACCCCCCGCACCCGTGTGCGGAGGGTGAGGCCGACCTCAGAGGTCGGTTGGGTCAGAGCGTTCCCAACCGACCTCTGAGGTCGTTTTCAGCGCTTCACGTACTTGTCGAGCCAATTGAGCGTCTCGGCCATCACGTGCAGGTTGGACTCACGCGCCGAGTAGCCGTGTGATTCGTACGGCAACGTGACGTAGCGTACGGTGGCGCCGTGGCCCTTGAGCGCCATGTAGAAGCGCTCGGACTGAATCGGGAACGTGCCCGAGTTGTTGTCCAGCTCGCCGTGGATCAGCAGAATCGGTTCCTTGACCTTGTGCGCGTGCCAGAAGGGCGACATCTTCGCGTAGACGTCCGGTGCTTCCCAGAAGGTGCGGGTTTCGTTCTGGAAGCCGAACGGCGTCAACGTGCGGTTGTACGCGCCGCTGCGCGCCACGCCGGCGGCGAAGATGTCCGAGTGCGCGAGCAGGTTCGCGGTCATGAACGCGCCGTAACTGTGGCCGCCCACGCCGATGCGCGTGCGATCCGCGATGCCCGCGTTGACCGCGTAGTCCACGGCCGCCTGCGCGCTGGCCACCAGTTGCTCGACGTACGTGTCGTTGGCGGTTTCACCGGAACCGATGATCGGCATCGTGGCGCCGTCGAAGATGGCGTAGCCCTGCGTCAGCAGGAGCAGGTGTGACGCGCCCCTGACCAGCGTGAACCGGTTCGGAGAGCCGCTGATCTGGCTGGCGGCGTCGGCGTTCGTGAATTCCTGCGGATAGGCCCACACGAACATCGGAAGCCTGGTGCCCGGCTTGTAGCTCGGCGGCAGGTAGATCGTGCCCGACAGCGTGACGCCGTCGGCGCGCTTGTACGTCACGAACTGTTTCTGCACGTCCGAGAGTTGCGGATGCGGATCCTTGAACGCGGTGATGGGCGTCATCGAACCGGCCGTGCGATCGCGCATCACGTAGTTGGGCGGGATTTGCTTGGTTTCGCGGCGGGTGATCACGCGCGTGGCATTGTCGTCCACCAGGGCCACGAGGGTTTCGTACGCGTCCTCGGTGCTCTGCCAGATGCGCTCCTTCTGCAGCGTCTTCAGATTGAGGCGATCCAGGAACGGGAGGTCGCCTTTGGGTGAGGCGCCGGCGCCGGTCAGGTAGACCGCGTCGCCCACCTGTATCGCCTTGCCCGTGCCCGGCCGCATCAGCGGAGAGCCGGGATCGCCGTACCGGTCTTCCTGCGCGCGTTCCCAGAGTTTTCTCGGCGTGGCGGTGAAGCCCGTCTCGTACAGCCAGGTCCGGCTCATGCGGCTGGCGCGATCGGATTCGCTCACCAGGATGGCGCCGCGTTCGGTGAACGTCATGCCGCCGGCGCGCCATGTGGTCTTGATCAGCTCAGCCGGCTGGCCCGTGAACGGCGCGGTCAGGCTCATCACACGATCGCGATGCGGCACCGTGTTCCGGATGTCGCCTTTGTCGAGCGCCTCGACGTACAGCAGCGTGGCGGGTTCCAGCGGATGCCAGCGCGCGTTGCGCGGACCCTGGTGTACGCCGTTCACCGGCACCACATCGCCCATCGGCACATCAGCGAGCGTGCGCACGGGCGTGCCGGTGCGATCCCAGATCTCGACGTCCCTTGGAAAGCTGCCTGCGGGCAGCAGGTAGGAGTACGGCCGCTTGACGCGCGTGACGATCAGGTACTTCGCGTCGGAGGAGATCTGCAGACCGGCGTACACGGCCGGCTTGCCGAACGGCGTCGGCGTGCCGGCCAGGCTGACCCACGCCGGCTGGCTCGTGAAGTAGTAGTCGTACAGCGCCTCGTCGTGCGCGTTCGTAAGCAGGTCCTGGTAGGTGCGGCCCGCCGCCACGGTCCCCATGTTCTGTTGCATATTCGGCGTCGTGGGCACGCGCGGCGTGGGCGGTGCCGCGCCGCGGCCCGCCGGAATCAGGCCGCACATGAACCCGCTGGAGTCCTCCAGCCACGAGCAGCCGCCACCCAGGCCGTTGACGCCGCCGTCGAGGACCGTGCGCACCTGGCCGGTGGCGATATCGGCCACGAGCAGGCGAATGCCGGAGTCGGTCGTGTGGGTGATCGAGAGTTTGGCGCCGTCCGGGGAGAAGGATGCGCCGAACGACCCCTCGGCGGGAAGCGTGAGCTTCCGCTCAACCCCCGTCGCGACGTCCTTCAACGTGAGCCCGGTCGTCCCGTTCAGGACGTGCGATCCGTTGGAGAGCGGGCTGATGCGCGATCCGCCCAGCCGCAGCATCGGCGAGGCCACTTCCGCCAGCGTCGGCATGCTCCTCCGATGCGTCAGCAGCAGCGTCTTCCGATCGGGTGACACCACCACGCCGGGGAGCGGCTCGGCGTCCATGATGTCCATGATGACCTTGGGCGGCGTCAGGTAACCCGACGGCGCCGTTGACTGTGCGGCGGGAGCAACGATGATGAGGGCGGCGAGGGCGACTGCGAGCCCGGCGCGAATCTGTAATCTGGACATTGGCAATCCTCCTGGGATCGGAGGCATTCTACCGGACCTCAGGACTTCAGGACCGACCGGCCGCCAATCCAGCCACGCGGCCAGTGACCCACGCCCACGCGAAGTTGTAGCCGCCAATCGGCCCGAACGCGTCGAGCATCTCGCCGCAGATGAAGAGCCCGGGATGCCGGAATGTCTCCAGCGTGCCTGGTTTGACGTCGGTCAGGGCTACGCCGCCACCGGTGACCTCGGCTTTCTTGTACCCTTCGTCACCGCGCCACGGCAGCACGTAGGAGGTCAGCGCATCCACCAGCGCGGTCCGTTCCTGCCGTCGCAACTCGGGTCCCCGTCGATCCGGCGGCAGGCCGGCTTCCAGGCACAAGACCTCGGCCAGGCGTTCGGGCAGGTACCGCGCGACCACGTTGACGACGAGGCCCTGCGCGGCCGTCAACTCGCGCGTCCACGTGTCCGCGTCCCGTTCCGTCCATTGAACGCGAAGGACCGCTTCGGGATGTCTCACGGCCACGTGCGACACGTCGAGCACGGACGGGCCGCTGTAGCCGCGATGCGTGAACAGGAAACCTCCGTGCGACTCGGTGGTGTGGCCCTGCCACTTGGCCCTGATACGAACGTCGAGCGAAATCCCTGAGAGCGCCGCGAGCAGGGGCGTCGCGCCCGTCAGCGGCGTCAGGGCGGGATACGTGGGGTGCATCTCGAGGCCGAGCCGCTGCGCGATGGTCAGGCCCGTGCCGTCGCTGCCGGTCAGCGGCACCGATAGTCCGCCGGCCGCCAGAACGACCGACGTGGCATCGACGTCGCCGCGCGATGTCGCGACCCGCCACCGGGTGTCCGCGGTGGGCGTGTCCGCGCGCCGCACGTCGGTGACGCTGGTCTGGGTCTGGACGGTGACGCCCTTCGCGACGGCCATCGCCATCAGGCCGTCACGCACGTCGCGGGCGCGGTTCGAGGCGGGGAACAGCTTGCCGGTTTCCTTCTCCAGAGCGAGGGGGATGCCAACGTCGTGTTCAAAGAACGCGCGCTGCCCGTCAAGGGACCACGACCGCAGCAGGCCGCGTACAAGGTGGGACGGGGAGTCGGAGACGAACCGCTCGGGGCGAAGCGAGGACGGCAGGATGTTGCACCTGCCGCCGCCGCTAATCAGGATCTTGCGGCCGCCGTCGGACGTGCGCTCCAGCAACAGGACCTCGCGGCCCGATGACCGCGCGAAGATCGCCGCAACCAGCCCGGCCGCGCCCGCCCCGACAACGACAACCACTTACTTCAGCACGTCATCGACGGGCACCACCCGGACCGGACCCAGGTTGGCGGCGCGAATCGGCTGCTCGATACGGGCAAGGTCGCCGACGACGATGACGGCGAACCTGTCGGGCTGGATGTACTGGTTCGCGGCGCGCTGCGCGTCAGCCACCGTGACCGCCTGGATCTTTCCGATGTACTCGTTGAACAGCGATTCGTTCAGGTTGTAGATGACGAGCTCGCTCAGTTGCGCCGCCATCGATCCGGTGGTCTCGAAACCGGCGGGGAATCCGAGCGCCTGGTAGTTCTTTGCGCGCGCAAGTTCGTCAGCGGGAATCGGCAAGCGGATGGCGGTGAGTTCGTTGAAGAACTCCTTCAGCGATTCCACGGTCTTGTCCGTCTGGACCGCAGACGATGCGGCGAAGGGGCCGGGCGCGGAGCGCATGTCGAACGACGAGCTGGCGCCGTACGAGTAGCCGTTGCGCTCGCGCAGGTTCTGGTTGAGGCGCGACGTGAACGAGCCGCCCAGCACCGTATTCAGCACTTCAAGCACGTAGAAGTCCGGCGTGCTGCGGGGCACGCCGACCCAGCCGATGCGGATCACCGACTGCTGCGAGCCGGGGCGATCGATCAGATAGATCTGCCTGGCCGCATGCTGCGTGGCTTCCGGCAGCACGACTGTGGCCGGCGCCGCGCCGTTCTTCCAGCCGCCGAAGGCCTTCTCCAGCTTCGGGAGAATCGTGTCGGGCTTGACGTCGCCCACCACCAGCAGGTGCGCGTTCTGCGGCTGGTAGTACTGCGCATGAAATGCCCGGATCTCCCGCGCGGTCATCTCGCCATTGGAGATGCTGTTGCCCATGGCAATGGCGCCGTAGCGGTGACGCGGCCCATACACCACCTGCGCGAAGCCCGCGCTCGCCAGCGACCCGGCGTTGTCGCGCTGCTGGATGATCGAGGTCAGCCGCTCCTTGCGGAGCCGTTCCACTTCGCCGTCCGAAAACGCCGGGTGCAGCGCCACGTCCGCCATCAGGGGCAGCGCGTCATCGAGCTTCGACACCGGCGTGAACAGACCGACGGTGGACGCATCCCAGGAACTGCCCGTCGAGATATTGATCCCGAGGAACTCGATGGCGTCGGCCAGTTCCAGCGCGTTGCGGGTGCCGGCGCCCTCGTCGAGCATCGCGGAGGTAAAGCTCGCCAGGCCGTACTTGCCGGACGGGTCGGTGGCCGCGCCGGCGTGCATGATCAGGTTGACCTGGACCACCGGCACCTTCGGCATCTCCACGATCCACACGGGGAGGCCGTTGGCCAGCGTCCGCTTCTGGATCGGCGGCAGTTTCAACGCCGGCACCGCGCCAGGAGCCGGGGCCTTCGAGCGGTCGGGCGCCTGCTGGGCCGCAAGCGGAAACGTCAGCGCGGACGCCACCAGGGTCAACGCGACGGTCAATCCAGTCAGGGTTCTCTTGATGTTGGTCATGATCATGTCCTGCGCGCTATTTCTTCGGAAGCACCGACATCTCGAGACGCCGGTCCGAGGGCAGCCAGCGGCGCGCGGCGGCCTGAATGTCGTTGGGCTGCAGCGCCAGATACCGGGCCAGGTCCTCGGCGAAGTAGTCCGGGTTGCCCGTGGCGAAGTAGTACGCGTTCATCTGGTCGGCCTTCGACGCGCTCCGCTGCATCGAGGCCAGGAAGTTGGATTCGATGCCGTTGAGCGCGCGCTGCACTTCACGCGCGTCCGGCGGCGTCTGCTTCAGCTTCTCGATCTCCTCGTCGATGATGGCCTTGATCTTCTCGAGCACCGCGGCCGGCGCCTCGGCGGACGGCCGGGCCGTCGCGGTGATCTGGAATCGCGAGCCCAGCGCCGCGCTGCCCTGGAACGCCGAGATGTTCTGCACGAGCTGCAGTTCGTACACCAGGCGCTTGTAGAGCCGCGAGTTCTTGCCGCCGGTCAGCACGTTGGCCAGCACGTCCAGTTCCGCATCACCCGGCTTGAACATCGCGGGCGAGTGCCACACCATCGTCAGGCGTGGCAGCTGCACGTTGTCGGTCATCGTGTCCTTGATCACCGAGGTGAGTTCCACCGGCGGCGCCTCGATCGGCGGCAGGTGCGCGCCCGGCTTCACGTCCGAGAACCAATGTTCAATCTTCTTGCGCGCGTCGGCCGGGTTGATGTCTCCGGCGATGACGATGCTGGCGTTGCCGGGCGCGTAGTACCGGGTGAAGAACTCCTTCACGTCGTCGTGCGTCGCGGCCGTGAGGTCTTCCATGTAGCCGATGACCGGCCAGTGATACGGGTGCGTCTTCGGGTACATCAGCTCGGTGATGCGCACGTTGGACATGCCGTACGGCGCGTTCTCGTAACTCTGGCGGCGTTCGTTTTTCACGACGTCGCGCTGGCCGTCGACCAGTTGCGGCGTCACCACGTCGAGCAGGTACCCCATGCGGTCCGACTCCAGGAACAGCGCCAGGTCCAGGGCGTTCGAAGGGAGCGACTCGTAGTAGTTCGTGCGGTCGGTGGTGGTGGAGCCGTTGTTGTTGCCGCCGGCGGCTTCCAGCAGGTTGTCGAAGTCGCCTTCCTTCACGTGTTTCGAGCCCTCGAACAGGATGTGCTCGAACAGGTGCGCAAAGCCGGTGCGGCCGAACTTCTCGCGGGCCGAGCCGGCGTGATACCAGACGTTGACCGTCACCATCGGCACGGTGTGGTCCTCGTGCAGGATGACCGTCAGGCCGTTCGGCAACGTGAACATCTCATAGGGGGCTGACACCTTGGGCGCCTGCTGCGCGGAGAGGGAAGCCAGCGTCAGCAGCGCCGCCAGGGTCAGGGCTGAGCCAATGCGAAAACGTTGCAGGGTCATGCGCTCCAGTGTAATCCCGCTGCGGTAGAATCGGCTCCTCATGCTCAGGAGAATCGACAACCGCATCGGGAAATCGAGCAATTCAATAGGGTAATCGAACGGGCGCGGAGGGGACACCTTACGCGCCCGTTCTTGTCTTGGGCTTCGGTACCCGTTGCAGATCAGACACGGGCCTTGCGGCCCACCCCCGTGCCGTGGCCCACTCCCTCAGCTATCGTCCGCGTCAGCCCGAGCAGGGGGCGCTGCG
>JANLHE010000580.1 GCA_024653875.1 Acidobacteriota bacterium | reverse complement strand
AACACGATGTAGTCGCCCTTGCCCTTGTGTTCATCGGGCGTGAGGTCGTCGAGGCTCTTGACGGGCACCATCGAGACCACCACGGTCCTGGCCTCGGGCAGCCGGCGCCGCACGCGCGAGGCGGTGCCCAGGCCCGAGTCCGAGTGGAACGCGCCGTTGTAGTGCACGGCCAGGGGGCGCGTGCCGGGCGTGGCGGCCGCGGCGGCCTGCCAGGCACGAACGATCGACTCGGCCATCGTCTCGTCCTTGAGGCACTGTGACGCGTAATACAACTGCACCTGCTCGGCGTTCGCGTGCGTTCCCATCACCTCTTTGAACCGCGTGAAATACTCGTCGTCGGTCGGGCACTGCGCCTCTTTCGCAAACCACGTCGAATCTGGCGCGGCCTTGTCGCGCAGCACGTCCAGGCCGGCTTTGGCGATCTCCGACGCGATGGGCCGGGGGATGTTGGCGGCCACGATGGGCCACTTCTGATCCACGGCAAAGTCCACCAGCGGCTTGTAGTCGGTCGCGTACCGGGGCCAGGGCCGGGACGTGGCCAGGAACTCGGCCTCGGACAGGTGCCCGAGGCGGAACTGCTCCACGCGGTCCTGGACGTCGCGCTCGAACATCTCCAGGGAGAGGATGAGCCCACCCCGCCGCCGGGCCAGGCCCTCCAGGATGGCCCGCTCCAGCCGGTGGGTGTTCGGGTCATCGTGCTGCTCCCCGACAAACACCACGTCGGCCCGGGCCAGCGTGGCCACCATCGATTCGAAATCAGCGAACTGGCCCCGGGCCGAGTCAAACACCCGGTTGGGCACGTAGGACTGGGCCGAAAGGCCGATCCCCGCCGGGACCAGAACCGCTACCATTACCGCCAAACGCAAACGAGTCATGGCCCGATTGTAGCCGCGGATGGTATAAAGCAAGGTCGCAAGTTCTTCTGAGGAGTTCACATGGCACCTGACGTTCTGACACCCGTGACCGACACCTTCTGGATGATGCTGGCCCTGGGTCTTGTTGGCGGCCTCGCCGCGATGATCATGGCCGCCAAATACCGCGCCGACGTGATGAAGGCGCACCCCGGGAACGAGCGCATGCAGGAGATCGCGGGCTACGTCCGGGACGGCGCGATGGCCTACTTGCGCCGTCAATTCAGGGTGGTCGTCCCCGTCCTCGTGGTGATTGGATTTCTGGTCGCGTTTGGCGCCAATTACGAGCTGTTCAAGCAGCCCGGCGGGCCGATGATGACCGTCTACATCCTGATTGGCTTCGTCACGGGCGGCCTGGGCAGCTTCTGGACAGGCTGGACCGGCATGACCATCGCCACGCACGCGTCGAGCCGGACGGCGTGGGCCTGCACGGATGAGAAAAACGGCCTCAACGCCGGCCTGCAGGTCGCCTTCAAGGCCGGGTCGGTCATGGGACTCTCGGTCGTCGGCATCGGCCTGCTGTTCATCGTGGCCTGGCTCGGGTTCTTCGCGGTCATGGCCCCGGACCAGCCCGCGCTTGTGGGCCAGGTGATGGTCAGCTTCGGCATGGGCGCGTCGATGGTGGCGCTCTTCGCCCGCGTGGGCGGCGGCATCTACACCAAGGCCGCGGACGTGGGCGCCGACCTGGTGGGCAAGGTGGAGGCGGGCATCCCGGAAGACGACCCGCGCAACCCCGCGACGATTGCCGACAACGTCGGCGACAACGTCGGCGACGTCGCCGGCATGGGCGCCGACCTGTACGAGTCCTACAAGGGCTCGATCCTCGCGTCGATCGCGCTGGCGGCAGCCGCCGCCATCAGCCTGGACCACGCGGAGGCGGCCTGGACGATGATCATCGCCCCGGTGGCGATCGCGGCCATCGGCATCTTCCTCTCGGTGGTGGGCGGGCTGCTGGTCCGCACGAAGGAAAACGCTTCGCTCAAGGAACTGCTCGCCGCGTTGCATCGCGGCGTCAACATGGCGTCCATCGGCGTGGGCCTCCTCTCGGGCATCGTCTGCTATTACTGCTTCGCCGACGTCTACAACCTCATCCCGGGCGCCACGTGGTGGGGCGTGTGGCTGGCGACGGTGGTGGGCCTGGTGTCGGGCCTGATCATCGGGCAGGGTTCCGAACTCTACACGGCGTATGACTACAAGCCGACGCAGGAAGTGGCCCAGTCGAGCGCCACCGGCCCGGCGACGGTCATCATCAGCGGCCTCGCCGTCGGCATGATGTCCACCTGGATTCCCATCGTCACGATCGCGGTGGCCACGGCGCTGGCCTACGGCCTGGCGGGCGGCTTTGCGGCCCCGGCGCTTGGCCTCTACGGCATCGCGCTCGCGGCCGTGGGCATGCTGTCCACGCTGGGCGTGACGCTGGCGACGGACGCCTACGGCCCCATCGCCGACAATGCCGGCGGCAACGCCGAGATGAGCCATCTGGGCGACGCCGTGCGCACCCGCACGGACGCGCTCGACAGCCTCGGCAACACCACCGCCGCCATCGGCAAGGGATTCGCCATCGGATCGGCGGCCCTCACGGCGCTGGCCCTCATCGCCACGTTCGCCACGCTGGCGCAGGGCACGCGCAGTTCCGAGGACTTCCTGCGGACCATCACGCTGACCGACCCGATGGTCATCAGCGGCCTGTTTATCGGCGCGCTCCTGGTGTTCGTGTTCTCGGCCATGACGATGACAGCCGTGGGACGCGCGGCGCTGGTGATGGTGGAAGAAGTGCGGCGCCAGTTCCGGGAGATCCCCGGAATCATGGAAGGCACGGCGACGCCCGACTACGCCCGGTGCGTGGACATCTCCACCGACGGCGCGCTGAAGAAGATGGTGGTCCCGTCGATGATGGCGGTGGTGGTGCCGGTGCTTGTCGGCATCCTGTTCGGCGTCGGCGGCGTCATCGGCATGCTGGCCGGTGGCCTGGGCACCGGCTTCGCGATGGCCATCTTCATGGCCAACGCGGGCGGCAGCTGGGATAACGCCAAGAAGTGGATCGAGTCAGGTGAACTCGGCGGCAAGTACCTGAAAAACGCCGCCGGGGACTACGTGGACGCGAAGGGCAACGCGGTCGCGCGCAAGGAAGACTCCAAGAACCCGCGCCACGGCGCGGCGGTCATCGGCGACACGGTGGGCGATCCGTTCAAGGACACGTCGGGCCCGTCGCTCAACATCCTGATCAAGCTCATCAGCATGGTCTCGGTCGCGACGATCGGCATTACGCTGGCCGTCAACAGCGGCCAGGGCGTGGTGCGCGTGCTGATGGAAATGCTGTTGCGCTGAATCGGGGCCCCCGGGCCCCGGCGCCCGGGGGGTTCCCCTACCGTCGCGTGAGCTCCAGATCGAGCGTGACCTTCACGTCGGCGCTGACGACCGCGCCGCCGCCGGCCTCGATGAGGTTGTTCCACTTCAAGCCGTAGTCGAACCGGTTGACCGTGGTGGTCGCCGTCGTGCCTGTGCGGTACGTCGGGGCGCCGCCGTTGCGTCCGGGCTGCGCCACCACCGCTGCCGGCGCTTCCACGTCCAAGGTCACTTCCTTCGTGGTGCCCCGGATCGTGAGGTCACCCACCAGCTTGAAGGCGCCGCCGGCGCCCGGCTGCACACGCGTGCTCTTGAACGTGATCGTGGGGTGGTTGGCGGCATCGAAGAAATCCGCGCTCTTCAGGTGGGTGTCACGGCCGGCGTTCTCGGTGCTGATGCCGTTGACGTCGATGTTCACATCGGCCTTCACCGACGAGATGTTCTTGCCGTCCCAGGTCACGGCTCCCTTGATGGGGCCGAGCGTGCCGCGCACGGTGGAAACGAGCATGTGCTTGACGGCGAAGTTCGCCGCCGAATGGTTGGTGTCGATTGACCACACGTTGGGATCGGCAGCGGACTGCGGCGCCTGGGCCGCGCCGGTGGACAGGGCGAACGGCGCCGCAAGCAGCGCGAGCGCCACGACGGACAGAGTGACAGTGCGTCTCATTGAAAGCTGATACCTCTGCGATCCAGTGTATCAGCGGAATGCGTCCCGGGCTGAAGCCCGGGACCTCCATGGAGGGCACGGGCTTCAGCCCGTGCCACACGGCGTGCTACGACTGCGTATACGGGTGCCGCAGTTCCACCGGCTTCGCCTTCTGCCGCCCCTTGATGCGGATGTTGATCATCTCCACGAACACCGAGAAGCCCATCGCGAAGTAGATGTAGCCCTTCGACACGTGCTGCCCGAAGCCCTCGGCGACCAGCGAGAAGCCGATGAGCAGGAGGAACGAAAGCGCCAGAATCTTTACCGTGGGGTGAGCTTCCACGAACGCCGAAATGGGCTCGGCCGCCAGGAGCATCACCGCCACGGCCAGCACGACGGCTGTCACCATGACGCCCAGGTGGTTTGCCATGCCGATCGCGGTGATGACCGAGTCCAGGGAGAACACAATGTCCAGCACCATGACCTGCGTGATGACACTGGCGAACGTCGCGGCCACCTTGACGGAGGAATGCCCCTCGACGCCTTCAAGCTTGTCGTGAATCTCGTAGGTGGCCTTCGCCAGGAGGAACAGGCCGCCACCGAGCAGGATCAGGTCCCGCCCGGAGAAGCCCTTCCCCATCACCACGAACAACGGCGCGGTGAGTTGCGCCAGCCAGGACAGCGAGAACAGCAGCCCGATGCGCATCAGCATCGCCGCCATCAGGCCGACGCGCCGCGCGCGCTTCTGCTGATCTTTCGGCAGCTTGCCGGACAGGATGGAAATGAAGATGACGTTGTCAACGCCCAGGACGATCTCAAGGACCGTCAGCGTCAACAGGGCAATCGCCAGTTCGGGCGACGTGAATATTTCCATGATTAGTTAGCATCGGCACGGGTTGAAGCCCGTGCCCTCCATGCACTCCGCACTACCTTCGCCTGAAGAATATCTTGAGTTCCGCCCAACCTGTATTCTCGAAGTACTCGAGGCGGATGCGGTGCCGGCCGGCGGTGATGGGAATGCGGTCGACGGTCGATCCGTGGATGTCCCACCGCTCGAGCACCAGTTTGTCGTCCACCCACACCCGGATCCCGTCGTCGGTAATAGTGACTAACTCGTAGTTGCCGTCCGGAAGCGTGACCGTGCCCTCCGAGCGCATCGCCAGCCGGTCTGCCGGCAGATCCGGCATCATCGCGCGGCCGCTGATCAAATCGAAGCGGGGCACGATCTCGGTCTTGGCCGGCGCCTCCTTCAGCCGCGCGGCAAAGGCCTCCGGCGCCTTGAGCGGATCCTGTTTCTCGTCAAACGTCCACCACTTCGTGTTCCAGGCCACCGCGGGCTCGAACTGCTCGTAGACAAAGCGGTGCGGCGTCCCCGCCGGCGTCCGGCGCCCCCGCGGGTCCACCACCTCTCCGCCGATGTACTCGAACTCCAG
>JANLHE010000577.1 GCA_024653875.1 Acidobacteriota bacterium | reverse complement strand
CCAGGCGCGCATCCTGGAGCGGGGCGCGGCGCTCACCGGACCGCGGCGCGCGCTGTTTGACTGGGCGATGGACGTGGCCCGCATGCGCGGCCGGCTGGTCCCGGATGGCAAGCGCCTGACCCTGGGCCAGCGGCTCGCCTCGGTCGTGGCCGAGCGCCTGGTCTTCCGGAAGGTGCGCGCGGGGCTCGGCGGCCGATTTCGTTTCATCGTGTCCGGCAGCGCGCCGCTCGTCCCGGAGGTCGGCCGCTTCTTTTTCGGCCTGGGACTGTCGATCATCGAAGGGTACGGGCTGACCGAAACGTCGCCGGTGCTGACGGTGACGCCCCATACGGCGATTCGGTTCGGCGCGGTCGGGGTGGCGCTGCCCAGCGTCCGGCTGAAGATTGCCGGCGATGGCGAGATTCTGGCGCAGGGGCCGAACGTCATGGTGGGCTACTACAAACGTCCTGACGAGACGGCCGATGCGCTGCGCGACGGGTGGTTCCACACCGGCGACATCGGATCGCTCGATGCGGACGGCTACCTCCGGATCACGGATCGCAAGAAGGAACTGCTGGTCACATCCGGCGGCAAGAAGATCGCGCCGCAGCCGATCGAGGGCCTGTTCCGGGCGCATGCCCTGGTGAGCGAGGCCGTGCTGGTGGGTGAGCAGCGGCACTTCCCGGCGGTGTTGCTGGTGCCGGACTTTGCCGCGCTGGCGCACGAACTGCACCTGCCCCGGCCCGCGGACGACGCGGCTGCTGCGGCCCTGCTGGGCCGGCCGGACGTGCTCGCGAAGTACGAGGCGATCGTGGCGGATGTCAATCGCGGGCTGGCGCGGTTCGAGCGGTTGAAACAGTTCCGGTTGCTGCCCAGGGAGTTCACGCAGGCCTCGGGGGAACTGACGCCCACGCTCAAGGTGAAGCGCCGCGTCGTCGAGCAGCAGTACCGCGAGGTGATCGACGGGATCTACGCGGAGTCGCCGGGGCGCATCGGCTCGATGTGAATGATCACGTCCTGCAGGGCCGGGAACTGATCCATCAGCCGGTCCTTGACGACGTGGGACAGCTCGTGTGCTTCAAAAAGGGGCATGTCCGGCCGCATCCAGACGTGCATGTCCAGGAAGATATGATCCGGCGTCCCGCGCGTGCGGATGTGATGGCAGCCGAGCACGCCCTGGACCTCCAGGACGACCCGGCGGAGCTGGCCGTCATCCATGACAATCCGGTCCGCCAGGATGTCCGCCACGCTGCGGGCAATCTTGAAGCCCGCGACGCCGATGAAGCCGGCGACCACGATCGCGGCCAGGCCGTCGAGGATCGGCCACCCCAATGCCACGCCCACCAGTGCCGCGATGACGGTGACCGACGTGAGCACATCGCTGCGCGTGTGCGTGGCGTCGGCCAGCAGCAGTTCGCTGTTCAGCCGCCGCGCGGCACGGGACTCGTACCAGACGACCGCGAGATTGATCGCGAGGGTGCCGCCCATCACCATGAAACTCCACCGGGTGACATCGGGCGTGCCGCCGGCCCACAGGCGGGTGACGGCCGTGCGCAGCACCTCCACGAGGACCAGCAGCAGGAAGACGAAGATCGCGGCCGACGCCAGCGTCTCGAACTTGCGGTGTCCGTAGGGATGCGCGTCATCGGCCGGCTGGCGCGCCAGGTGGATGCCCACGAGCGCGACCACGTTGGACGCCGAATCGGTGAGGGAGTGGAAGCCGTCCGAGAGGATGCTGACCGCGCCCGACCACCAGCCGAACGCAATCTTGGCGACGGCCACCACCAGGTTCAGGACGAGCACCCGCAGCAGCACCGAGGTGACCTCGGCGTATCGCTGGGCGGCCGATTCCTGCCGTGTGTCCGCCACGCCGATGCCCGACACTCCGGCTAGAAGACGCGCGCGTGACTGAAGGGCCACCAGCGCAGCTGCACGCGGCCCAGGATGTATTTCTTGGGCACGAAGCCCCACTGGCGGCTGTCGGAGCTGTTGTTCCGGTGATCACCCATCACGAAGTAATACCCTTCCGGGACCATCTGCGGACTGAGGTTGTCCCGGTCGCGGTACGCCTCGGGGATGTAGTCGTCGGCCAACGGCACGTCGTTGACGTAGACCTGGCCGTCCACGATGCGCACGGTGTCGAGCGGCTCGGCGACCACGCGCTTGACGAAGGACTTGTCAGGGTCCTTTGGGTAGATCAGCATGACGACATCGCCGACCTGCGGCGCGTCCAGCAGGTAGGCGAGCTTGTTGACGATCAGGCGGTCCTGATCCTCCAGCGTCGGCGCCATGCTCTGGCCTTCGACGCGCGCGACCTGAAATCCGAACGTGACGATCAGGGTGGCGTAGACGGCCGCCGACGTGAGGGTCTTGGCCCAGGCAAACAGTTCTTCGCCGATGCTCGACAGCAGGGCGGACCGCCGATCCATCTTGATCCGGGCGGCCTGCTGCGGGGTGGCGGGAGGCGCCGGCGCGTCGATGATCTCCCGGCCCATGCCCAGCGCGGCCCAGGCCTCGTCCGATTCAGGCTCGACCAGCCGCGGCCATTCGGGATCCTTATTCCAATGTTCCAAGGCACTATCTCCTTTGCTGATGTTCTTAGACGCGCCCCAGCGACTTTTGTCCCCTTAGTGCAGTGTTCACTTGCGTGTAGTCGTACGGAGGCCCCGGGGCTTCAGCCCGGGGCGTGCGGCACGGGCTAAAGCCCGTGCCCTCCGTCTACAGAGATCTGAAACACGCTCCAGTCACTATAACACCCGGAATTCGGCCGTCCCCAAGGGACCTTTGGTATCATGACATCCATGATTGGGCCGTTTATCCAAGGGTTTGCGCACACATTGCGGCACATGTTCAAGACGCCGAACACGGTGAAGTACCCGGACCAGAAGGTACCGGTGTTCCCGCGGTATCGCGGCAAGCAGGTGCTGATGCGCGACGAGGACGGTCTCGAGAAGTGCGTGGCCTGCGGCCTGTGCGCGGTCGCGTGCCCCGCGGATGCCATCTACCTGGAGCCGGCCGAAAACGACGGCACGGTGCAGGCCGGGCCGCGCTACGCGGACATCTACCAGATCCACAAGACGCGCTGCATCTTCTGCGGCTACTGCGAGGAAGCGTGCCCGGTCTCGGCCATCTTCATGGGCAAGGACTACGAGCTCGCCGTCTACAGCAACAAAGACTTCATCTGGGACAAGCAGGAACTGCTGGTCGCGCCACCGGCGCCCCAGGCGCGCTGACGTGGAAGACCCGCTTCACGCCGAGCCCGCAGGGCGGGGCGCCTTCCTCCAGGCGCTCTCCGAGCGGGTGCTTGTGTGCGACGGCGCCACGGGCACGCTCCTGTACGCCAAAGGGGTGTTTCTCAATCGCTGTTTCGATGAGCTGAACCTGACGCAGCCGTCGCTGGTCACGCAGGTGCACGAGGCCTACGTGCAGGCCGGCGCCGACGTGATTGAAACCAACACCTTTGGCGCCAACCGCGTGAAGCTCGGCACGTTCGGACTGGGCGATGAAACGCACGCGATCAACGTGGCGGGGGTGGCGCTCGCGCGCCGCGCGGCGAAGGACGGCGTGTTTGTCGCCGGCGCGATCGGCCCGCTCGGCGTTCGCATCGAACCCTGGGGCCGCACCGGCGTCGACGAGGCCGCGACGGTGTTTCGCGAGCAGGCCGTGGCGCTCGAAGAGGGCGGCGTCGACCTGTTCATCCTCGAGACGTTCCGGGATCTCAACGAGCTGGTCGCGGCGGTCAAGGCCGTTCGCTCGGTGAGCCAGCGGCCGATCGTGGCCCAGATGACCACCGAAGACGACGGCCACACGCTGGATGGCACCCCACCCGAGACGTTTGCCCCGGCGCTGGAGCATGCGGGCGCGGACGTCATCGGCGTCAACTGCAGCGTCGGCCCGGCCGCCATGCTTGAGACCATCGAGCGGATGGCGCGCCTGACCACGTGCCGGCTCTCGGCGCAGCCCAACGCCGGCCGGCCCCGCGATGTGGACGGCCGCAATCTCTACCTGTGTTCGCCGGAGTACATGGCCAGCTACGCGCGGCGATTCGTCGCCGCGGGCGCGCGGCTGGTCGGCGGGTGCTGCGGCACCACGCCCGATCACATCCGGCAGATCGCGCTCGGCGTGCGCGCATCCACGCCGACGCCCGGGCGCACGAGCGTGCTGCCGGAGGCCTGGCCCGCGACGGCCGTGACGCCGGTGCCGCGGAGCGAGCGTTCCACCCTCGGCCGCGTGCTGGCCGCGGGCCAGTTCGCGCTGATGGCCGAAGCCTCGGCGCCTCGCGGCCTCGACATGGACGGCATCGTCGCCAGCATCCGGCGGCAGCAGGCCGGGGGCGCGTGCGCGGTGAGCGTGCCGGATTATCCGCGCAACGGCGCGCGGGTCAGCGCGCTGGCGCTGGCCTTGTTGCTCGAGCGGCAGAGCGGGGTCGAGGCGGTGCTCCACGTGTCGTGCCGCGACCGCAATCTCATGGGCCTGCAGTCGGATCTGCTGGGCGCGCACGCCATGGGGGTGCGGAACATCCTGCTGACGACGGGGGACCCCGCGCCGCAGACCGCATACGCGGACGCGACGTCGGTGTTCGAGGTGGACGCGATCGGCCTGATCAACATGGCGTCGCGGCTCAACCACGGG
>JANLHE010000576.1 GCA_024653875.1 Acidobacteriota bacterium | reverse complement strand
GCCGTAGTCCTTCTGGATGTCGCGCGACCAGAGCTCCGTGCCGGCGAAGTCAAACGCCTTGAGGATGCCGACGCCGGTCATCACCCAGACGGTCTTGCCGTCGGTCACCGGCGACGGGGACGACATGTTCTGCTTGCGCTGCTGGTTGTTGCCGCCGGCCACCGCGCGCTTCCAGATGACGTCTTTCCTGTTGCGGTCGACGGCCCAGAGTTCAAGCTCGCCCGTGCTCTGCGCCGTTGCCACGTTCAGGAAGATCAGGTCGCCCCAGATGATGGGGGTGGATCCGCTGCGCGCCGGCATCGGCAGCTTCCACGCAATCCCCTCGGTGGCGCTCCACGTCACCGGAAGCCCGGTTTCAGTGCTCACGCCGTTCAGCGAGGGGCCGCGCCATTGGGGCCAGTTCGCCAGCACGGGAGCCGCGGCCATGAAGGCAAACAGGAATGCACCGGTCGCGCGCCGGCCGGATGTCATTGACGCCGCCAGCCGCAGGAATCAAACCCGAGCAGATAATCCATGCCGAAATCACCAATCGGCGCTCCGGGCGGCGGCGTGGGGATTGCGGCGGGCCGCAGTTCGACGTACGGCCGATCCAGGAACCGCTTGATGTCATCGGCCAGCAACTGGCGATGGGCCGATTCCACGCTGGCGGCCTGGAGCACCATCAGCGACGGCCGCGACGGCAACCGCCTGAGCGCCTGCGTCGCGATCGCGCGCACCTGCGTCATTGGCGCGCCCTCGGCGAGCTCCATCAGCTGGCTCACGACGACACGTTCCATCGCGCGATTGATCTCGGACTCGTAGGCATTGGCCGGGCGCGCGTCGAACACGGCGGCGGCCAGGCGCGTAATCACGTCGTCGAGGCCTGGCAACGAGCTGTCGACGGCCTTCTGCGCCACCAGACGCGCCGCGCGCGTGGGCGTGAGCAGGCCGGACACGACAATCTCGGTGGCGGACACGGCCGGCGCGATGGGATCAAACGCGCCGCCGGTGGCGCGCGGGAAGCTCTCGCGCGTCAGCCCGTACCCGGGCGGACGCGGCGGTATGTTTTGCACCACCGCCGACGGCAGCACAAGATCCCCCAGCCGCAGCGCGCTCATGAGCGCCTCGAGGGCGGCCGTCTGCCTGGCTGCCGGCACGTACCGCATCGGCGTACGGCCGTCACCGCGCATCGCGTAGATGTAGTCCTGGCCGCCGAGCACGGTCACGGCCGAGTCCACGGCATAGCGGTGGTGCAGGTAGAGCGGCACGAGGGCCTCCTCGATCTGCGCCATCGGCCGGCCGGCCTGAATCGCCCGTTCGCCGAAGCCTTCCATCGCGGCACGGCGCAGCGCCAGCAGGCGCGTCAGTTCAGCGGCGACGTCGGCGCCGTTGTTCCACTGGTCCACGCCGGGATTCACGTCGAGGTCCTGGTTGGACATGTAGCGCAGATCCTGATCCCACGCGTCGTTCAGGATCTTCGCCAGCGCCGCCTGTTCGTTGGTCCCGGACGGAAACTGCTCGTAGCCATAGCGGAT
This sequence comes from Acidobacteriota bacterium, assembly GCA_024653875.1. Classification (GTDB taxonomy): domain Bacteria; phylum Acidobacteriota; class Vicinamibacteria; order Vicinamibacterales; family SCN-69-37; genus SYFT01. The sequence continues at coordinate 132 of JANLHE010000576.1, read as the reverse complement.
CGAGACCTTGTCCCAGTCGCCGATGCCTTCATCGTATGCCTGCGACAAGTCCATCGTGCCGTCGGGCCGCAGGGTGACGAGCGGGTGCGGGTAGTCGAGCACCGAGATGCGCCCCTTGGAGCTGTTGTAGTA
>JANLHE010000573.1 GCA_024653875.1 Acidobacteriota bacterium | reverse complement strand
TTCACGCCCGCGCCCGCGCGGCCGACGGCTTTGAGGGACGGACCGAACGTGGTCGAGTGGAGGTCGGCGGACCGCAGGAGGATGGCGTCGGGATCGGTTAAATCAGCGCCGGTCGTGAAACGTTCCTGGGGCAGACGAGCGAGGCCAGCGGGTGAGATGTTGTTGAGCGTCTGGATCGTGAACATGCCAGCGTCAGGATATCAAGCTCTGGCGGGGCGGCGGGCCGGACGCACCACGGACATGCCGAGGGCGATCGCGGCGGCGGCCACCAGCATCGAGACCCGGAACGGCTCACCCAGGAGCGCCGTTCCCAGCGCCACGGCAATCACGGGATTCACATACGTGTAGAGCGACACCGTGGCAATGGGCAGGTGGCGCAACGCATAGGAGTACGCCGCGAAGGCGATCACCGACCCGGCCAGCGTCAGATACACCAGCGCCGCAGTCGTGCGCGACGAGAACGTCAGGTTCTGCCACTCCCCCATCGCCGTGCCGGCCAGCATCAGGAAGACCCCGCCAAACACCATCTGCACGGCCGCCACACCCAGGACGTTTCGTGAGACGGCGTGCCGGCGCGTATACGCGGACGCGATGGACCAGCCGATGCACGCCACCTGCAGCGCCAGGATGCCCAGCACCACGGCACGCCCGGACGCGCCACCCAGGGTCAGTTCCGGCCACACCAGCACCACGATGCCGCAGAATCCGATGAACAACCCGCCCCACTGCCGCCACGTCAGGCGGTCGGCGCCGGGCAACATCGCATCAATCGCCACCATCCAGAAGGGCGACGTCGCGATGACCACAGCGGTCAGGCCGCTGGCCAGGTACTGTTCGCCCCACACCACGCCGCCGTTGCCCAGCGTGATCATCAGGAACCCAAGCACGGCCAGCCGCGGCCATTCCCCGGGAGGCGGTAACGTCTCGCGACGCACCAGCAGCCACGCCGCCAGCACCGCGCCGCCGATGACATACCGGATGCCGCCCATGAGGAACGGAGGAATCGTCTCGAGCGCCACCTTGATCGCCAGGTACGTCGTGCCCCAGATGAGACACACGGCGGCAAACGCCATCCACGCGTTCTTGCGGACCGCGGGCGTCATTTGGCCCCTGTGGCACCGGTGGAACCCGGCTCCAGCGGCAGCTGCGTCGTCTCTTTGTGCGTGCCCAGCACGATGGTCGTGCGAGTGGATCGCACACCTTTGATGCGGCCGAGACTGGTCTTCAGCAATTCACCCAGATGCTCGGGATCGCGCGCGCGAATCTTGACCAGGAAGCAGTCGTCGCCGGCCACGTGATGCACTTCCAGCACCTCGGGCACCGCCGCCAGTTGCTGGCCCACCTGGTCTTCGTCCCCACCCACCAGATTGGTGCGCACCGCGATGAAGGCGAGCAGGCTCAGGTCCGCCGCGCGCGGATCCAGCAGCGCCGCATACCCGCGGATCACCCCTTTGGTTTCCAGCTTCCGAATCCGCTCCAGCACCGCCGAGGGGGCAAGCCCCACCTCCTTGGCGATGTCGACCTGCGCCATCCGGCCATTGCCCTGCAGGCAGGACAGGATTTGGACGTCTATTCTGTCAAAAGAGGACATAGACGAATATTATTTACTATTTTTGGCGACTTACGCTGTATTTATTATCTTCAAATCTGAAAATAGTAAATTTACCAATGTCCCTCAAATAATAAATGTCGTTATGGTTTGTAAAGAACCCTCTCGAGTCGCCGATGGTAGGCCGTGAACGGGCCATCCGTGTCGTCGGCCTCGATGTGCTTCCGGACCTGGTGGATTCTCGCGTCGAGGTCGTCCACGGCGGACAGGATGAAGGCTTCCACGGTCATGGGTTCGACCGGAGACCCCATCGCCCGCTGCCCATGATGCGACAGGATTAGATGCTCGATCTGCAGTTGCAGATCCGGCGGGAAGTCCGGAATCTGGCGCGCCACGTCCCGCACCATCCCCGCGCCGATCGTGATGTGTCCGACGAGATTGCCCCGCACCGAGTATTCCGTCGTCACGCCATACGACAACTCCTCGAGTTTGCCGATGTCGTGCAGGATGGCGCCGGCCACCAGCACGTCGCGATTGGCGCCGTAGGCGTCCGCCAGGAAGATCACCGAGTCGAGAATCTTCAGCACGTGCTCGAGCAACCCGCCTCGATACGCGTGGTGCACGGCCTGCGCGGCCGGCCAGATGCGCAGCCGATCCGACTCGTTGGTGATGATGCGCGTCAGCAACTCGCGCACGGGCGGCGACGACACGCGGGCCACGTGCGCCTCCAGTTCCTGCCACATCTCATCGAGCGGCCGCGGCGCGCACGGAATGCAGTCTTCCTCGCGAAACCCTTCCAGCGCGTCCCGCTGCGCGTGCACGCGGCGGATCTTGTCGATCACAAGCTCCAGCCGCTGGTTGAACAGGTTCCCGCGCGCCTGGATCTTGACGAACTCGCCGGCGTCAAACTCGTCCTTCAGCTGGTCCACGTCCTGAAAGACCTTGGCCTTGATCTCGCCGGAGATGTCCTGCAGCACCAGCGCCAGGTAGTTGCCGCTCTTGCCGGAGCGCAGTTCCTTCCGCGCGCACAGGAAGTAACCCCAGCCATTCGACGCACCGACCAGTTCCGCGATCTTGGGTAGTTGAGTCATGAGACGATCCGAGTCTACCGCCAGATGTTAAAATCCGTCACTCGTGACTGACGCTCGTCTCCCCACGTTGCAGGACGACGCGTTCCTTCATCTGTTTGAAGGACTTCGCGAGGGCGTCTACATCGGCCTGGTCGCGCCCGACAGCACGGCCACGCTGGCCGCCAACCCGTACCTTCGCCTCATCGTGGGCTGGGCAGAAGACGTCCCCGCCTCCCAGGTGCGTCCTTTTGACGTGGACCGCTTCGTGGATCCGCTCGCCCGCGACGAGTTCCTGGCCCAGCTCCGTCGCGACGGCGCCGTCCACGATCACCTGCTCCGCCTCCGTCGTGTGGATGGCACCGCCGCCTGGATCGAAGTCACGGCGCGCGCCGAGCCGCTGGGCGACGCGCTGCGCCTGGAAGCCGTCATGCGCGACGTCACCGAACGCAAGAAACTGGAGGGCCAGTCGCGTGACGTGTTCCACCAGCTCTCGCAGGCCGAGAAGCTCGCGGCGCTCGGTCAGACGATGTCTGGCGTAGCGCATGAGCTGAACAACCCGCTCGCCACCATCCTCGCCTGCGCGGAGCGGCTGGTCGGCCGCCGCCTGGACGACCTCACGCGCCGCGATCTCGAGGCCATCCACAACGCCGCCGAACGCGCGTCCCGCATCGTCCGCAACCTGCAGACGTTTGCGCGCAAGCGGCACACCACTCGCACGATGGTGGATGTGAACCACGTGGTCAGGGACACGCTCGCCCTTCGCGCCTACGAGCAGCAGGTGGCCAACGTCGTCATCATCGAGGCCCTGGCGGCGGGACTGCCCCAGGTGTTTGCGGATCCGCATCAGCTTCAGCAAGTGCTGCTTAATCTGGTGATTAACGCCGAGCACGCCATGCTGGGCACGAACGGCCGGGGATGCCTGATTCTGCGCTCGTGGCACGAGCCGGAACGCGACGCCGTGCTGCTGGAAGTCGGCGATGACGGGCCGGGAATTCCCAAGGACGTGCAGGCCAGGATCTTCGATCCGTTCTTCACGACGAAGGCAGTGGGCAAAGGCACGGGCCTCGGGTTGACGGTGGCCTATGCGATCGCCCAGGAACACGGCGGACGGATTTCGGTGTCGTCGGTGCCTGGTGGCGGCGCCTCGTTTGTGCTGGAACTCCCCGCCGGCGGCACCCACGTGCGGGCGCCGGAGTCTCCCGCGGCGCCGGCGATCACGGACGTGCCCGTGGGCACCCGCGCGCTGGTCGTGGAAGACGAGCAGGCGCTGGGCGATGCCGTGGCGGACGCCATGCGCGATGCGGGATTTGAAGTGGACCGCGCGGCGGACGGCGAAGAAGCCATCCAGCGCACACAGGCGCGCGCCTACGATGTGATCGTGTGCGATTTGAAGATGCCGCGCGTGGATGGCATGGCGTTCTTCGATCACCTGCTGGCGACGGCGCCCGCGCTGACGAAGCGGCTGATCTTCGTGACCGGTGACGTCGCCGGCACGGAGGCCGAGGCGTTTCTGGCGCGCAGCGGGTGCCGCTGGCTGGCGAAGCCGTTCAGGCTTCGCGACGTCGTGCGCACCGCGCGTGAAGTGATCGCCTGATCGTGGTCAGGCGACGGCGCTCTTCGGGAACGGCACCACGGCGGCGGCCGCCGGCGTGAGGGCCTTGCGCAGACGCGCGACGGCCCGCGCGTGCAGCTGCGACACGCGTGATTCGTTCACGCCAATCTCCTGCCCGATCTGTTTCATCGTCGCGCCCCGGAAGTAGTAGAGGCTGATGATGCGGCGTTCGCGCCGTGGCAGCGACGCCAGCGCGGTGCGCACGCGCGCGCGCACTTCGGTCTCTTCATACTGGCGATCGGGAGACATCGGCTCGCTCGGCACCAGCACGGCGGGCAACGTGGCGTTGTCGAATGAGTCGTGGTTGGCCAGCGGCGAGGTGGACTCGATCGTGTTGATGCGCAGGATCGTGCGCTCGAGGCGCGCTTCATCGGACCCGACGCGCTTGGCGAGATCGGACAACGTCGGTTCCGCGCCCAGTTCGCGGCGCAGGGACTCACGCGCGGCTTCAAGCTCGCGGCGCACACGGCGCACCCCGCGCGGCCAGGCATCGCGCCGGAGCGCGTCGATCATCGCGCCGCGCACGCGGCGTTCGGCAAATGTCTCGAACTTGATGCCGCGCGCTTCATCAAACCGGTGCGCCGCGTCCATCAGCCCGATCACGCCGTCCTGGACCAGGTCGCTGACATCAACGGAATTCGGCATCGTCGATGCCATCCGCCGGGCCAGGGACTCCACAAACGGCAGGGTGGCGACGACTCGGTCGTGCTGGTGAGTGGCGAGGGGCGCGCGCTGCATCAAGAACCTCCAATGGGCCGACCGTCACGTGGCCGGCACCCGATGAAGGGCAACGGTGGTGCCAA
>JANLHE010000389.1 GCA_024653875.1 Acidobacteriota bacterium | reverse complement strand
GTGGGTGAGGACGCGTAGGTGACGCGGACGCGGTCGGCGCCCGGCGGCATCGTGATGCGCAACGCGCTGCCAAATGCCGGGGTCGCCGGATCCAGCCTGAACGCGGTCGGCACGAATGCGCCGGTCCCGATGGCGGCCTCGGTGTCCTCAATCGTGAGGTCGCGCGTGTCGAGCACCAGCTCGGTGGCGGCCCCGTCGCGCCGGGCGTTGCTTCGTTCAAGATGGAGCTCAGCCGTGCCGGCCAGCGTCTTTCGATCGAAGTTCGCGGTGAGGTCAAGGACGAGGTGCCTGGTGACGAACGCCGACACGTTGGCGTACGACGAGGCGTCGGCGGGAATGGGAGTCATGGGGGTCTCTTTGGCGCCGCAGCCGGCGACACACGCGGCGGACGTCAGGGCCACGAGCAGCGAAGCGGGTTTCATGACTGCCAGTGTACAGGGTTGCGCCGGCCGGAATGCTTACCGGGCCGGCTGCCAGTTGCGCCGATCGACCACTGTGCGTGGTTCCAGCCGGCGGCCACCCGGATGGCGCCGGTGATCGTGCCGGGCGCTCCAGAGAAGCACGCGGCCGACCACCGGGTCGATCAGGCGTGATACGCCACCAATCTCACGTTCGATTCGCAGGCGCAGATCGCGAACGCGATCGCTGACGGACGGGTTCGAGTCGCGCAGATAGTGCTCCATCGCCCACAGGACCCCGCCGTAGCCGGTAACAAGTTGCCTGCCTTCGGCCGCCACCCGCGCGCGGATCCGCGCGTCCGGGTCGTGCCGATACCGCTGCCAGCCCACGAACATGCTCTGCATCAGACGGAAGAGGCTCGGACCGTTGCGCTCAAAGTCGCGGCGGAACGCCCGATCGAGGAAGACCTTGGACTCATCGCGCGAAATGGCCGGATGGACGAAGTTGAACTTGAACTGGCCGTGGATATCCGCCAGGTCGACGCCGTCCAGTAACCGGCCGCCGGCCTGAACGTCGCGGTAGAGCGGTGTGCCGGGCACCGGCGTGTACAGCATGAACTGGTGAAAGACCGTCTCGTGCTGAATCGCCTGCGTGATTTCGGCATCGATGTTCTCCGGCGTGTGATGGTCCAGGCCGATGATCGTCGAACCGTGCACCCGGATGCCGTGTGACTGCAACTCGCGGGCGAGGGCCTGCGTGTCGGTGTCTTTCAGCTTCTGGTAGCCACTGGCTGCCGATTCGAGCCCGAGCCAGATCCACTCGATGCCCATCTCCACGAGCTGGCGGACGTCGTACGAGCGAACCGCATTGGCCGACGAAAACACGTAGAGCGACCACGCCTTGCCATGCGCCTTCATCAAGTCGAGCAGTTCAAGCGCCCGCCGCCGGTACAGCAGGAAGTTCTCGTCCATCATGAAGAACGCCCTGGTGCCCAGCCGGCGCTCCGCCTCACACATGACCCTGAAGAGATCCTCGCCGCGCTTGAAGAACGTGACGGAGTGGCCCTTGCCGCCAAAGAAGGCCGAGGTCGTGCAGAAGTTGCAGCCCATCGGGCACCCAACCGAGGGAATGATCGTGGCCGCGGCATTTCCGCCGCCGCCCGGCATCCTCATGCCCAGGATGCGGAAGCCAAACGACGATGGAATTACCGGGTGCTCGATGGGCCGGTGAACGTCCTCGCCGAGAAACGCCCGCAGCCACGCGACCCCTTCGCCCGTGACGATGTGGTCGGCGTCGATCATCTGCTCGATCCCGGGAATGGCCGTGACGTGGCCGCCGACGACGATCGTCGATCGCGGCGAGTGCAACCGGATCAGCCGGCACATCTCCCGCACTTTCCCGATGTTGACGATGATGCCCGTGAGGCCGACGATGTCGTACTGCCGCGCGGTGAGCTCGCGAATGAAGCCTTCGCGGGTGGGAAAATCGATGACCGTGCACGGCGCGGAGATGTTGTGCTGCAGGAACAGGAGGTTCCAGCTTCGGTGGAACATCCGCAGCGAGAACGGCCCCTGCTCGCGGGTGACCTGGTTGTGATACAGCTCCACGGGGTTAATCGCGCGGCTGCCGAACTCATCGTCTTGCGCAAACGGCTTGAAGACCGACGACAGCAGGACGCGGGCTCGCGTGCCTTTGGGATGGGGAGACATGAGGACGCCCTCCTGCTCCGATGCTAACGAGGCGCCTGCTGGCCGCGTGTGATTGTTGTGTAAGACCTGCGGTCCCGGGGATGGGATAGGCTGTGGTCATGGGCCGGAGCCCCTCGATGATCCGTTCGTACACCTGGGCGGACTTGTTTACGTTGGCCAACGCGGGATGCGGCACGGTCACCGTGTTTGCCTGCCTCAGCTATATCGCCCGGGATCAGGAGCGATGGCTCTGGACGGCATTCGCGCTTCCCGTGCTTGCGCTGGTGTTTGACGCGCTTGATGGGTGGGTGGCGCGGAAGGACACGCGCCACCAGTCCGTGCTTGGTGCGGAGCTCGACTCGCTGGCCGATGTCGTGTCGTTCGGCGTGGCCCCGGCGGTGCTGGCCTACACCCTCGGCCTGCGCGGGTTCTGGGACGCCACGTGCCTCACGCTGTTTGTCTGCGCCGGCATCAGTCGTCTGGCGCGGTTCAACGTGACCTCAGCCGCCCTGACCAACG
>JANLHE010000563.1 GCA_024653875.1 Acidobacteriota bacterium | reverse complement strand
ACCTCAGGACCCCAGGACCTCTCTTGCGGCTGCAGCCACCAGGGCCATCGGCAGCGTTGGCGGCGGGCTCACCGTCGTGGACGTGCGGACGCAGAACATCGCGGCCTCCGCCGGGGCCACGGACTTCGGGGCGTACTTTTCCTACTTCTCGTTCTTTCTCGTCGTCTCCGCCCTGTTGCTCACCGCGCTGTTCTTCCGTCTGGGCGTGGAGCAGCGCCTCCGCGAAATCGGCGTGCTCCGGGCGACCGGTTACTCACTGAAGACGATTCGGCGCCTCTTCATGACCGAAGGCGCCATCGTTGCCGTGATCGGCGCGGTGGCCGGGATGGCGCTCGCTGTCGGATGGGCGGCGCTGATGATGTACGGGCTCCGCACGTGGTGGGTGGGCGCGGTGGGCACCACGGCCCTCGTGCTGCACGTGGATGTGGTGACGCTCGTGATTGGCGCGGTGGCGGCTGAAGTGGCCGCGCTCGCCTGCATCGCGTGGACGATCCGGGGACTCAGCCGGCAGTCGCCGCGCGAGTTGCTGGCGGGCAGCGTGGCCGCCTCGACCCTGGCGCGCCGGTCGCGCGGCTTCGTGTGGGCGGCAGGCGCGTGTGCCGCCGCCCTGTTCCTGACGGGTGCGACGGTCGCCGATCGGGTCCCCGCAGCGGCGGGCTTCTTCGGCGCGGGCGGGCTGGTGCTTGTGAGCGGGCTCACCGCCCTGGCGGGCTGGCTGCGGCGGCGAAGCGCCGTCACGCTGCGCGGCGCCGGCGTGCCGGCGCTGGTTCGACTCGGCTGGAACAACGCCGCCTGGCGGCCGGGGCGCAGCCTGACATCGGCGGGCCTGGTCGCCGCCGCGGCGTTCCTGCTCGTGTCCGTCGACGCGTTCCGCAAGGACACCAGCGCCGCAAGCGACCGCACCGGCGGCACCGGCGGCTTCGCGCTCATCGCCGAGTCGGTGCTTCCCCTGGTGAACGATCCGGAGTCGCCGGACGGGCGTGAGGCGCTCGGCCTGAGGTTCGACAGCAGCGACAACGCGCTCTCAGGCGTCTCGCTCATTGCCGCTCGCCTTCGTCCGGGTGACGATGCAAGTTGCCTGAACTTGTATCAGCCCAAACAACCGCGCGTGGTGGGCGTGTCCGAAGCGTTCATCAACGAAGGGCGGTTTACGTTTGCCGCGAGCACGGCCGTGTCCGATGAAGACACGGCAAATCCCTGGCGACTGCTCCTGGAGCGCCGAGCGGACGGCGCGGTGCCCGCGATCGTGGACGCGACGTCGCTGCAGTACGTGCTGCACGCGGCCGTGGGTGATGAGGTGGTGATCGATGCCGAGACGGCGCGGCCCGTTCGCCTGCGCATCGTCGGGTCGCTCTCGGACAGCGTGCTGCAGGGCGAGATCATGATTGCCGAGCCGGCGTTCACGACGACGTTTCCCGAACAGGCGGGCACGCGCGTGCTGCTGGTGGATGTCGCTCCCGAACGCGCCGGAGACCTGGAGGCGATCGCCGCGACTCTGGAGGAGCGGCTGGAGCCGTATGGCGTGGACGTGCAGTCGTCGGTCCGCAAGCTCGAGGCCTACCACCGGGTCGAGAACACGTACTTGTCCACCTTCCAGACGCTGGGCGGGTTGGGGCTCGTGCTGGGGACGATCGGCCTGGCGGCGGTGACGCTGCGCAACGTGTTCGAGCGCCGCCGCGAGCTGGCCTTGCTGGCGGCGACGGGGTACCCGGTACGGGCGTTGTCCACGCTGGTCGTCTCAGAAACGCTGGGCCTGGTGCTGTCCGGCCTGGTGATTGGCACCGCGGCGGCCCTGGTGGCCATTGCGCCGGTGCTCGCCGCGCGCGGCGGGCGTCCGCCGGCGCTCTCGATGGTCTGGCTCGCGGCGGTCGCGGCCAGCGGCGTCGTGACGGCGCTCATCGCGACCCGCGCCGTCCGCCGGTTGCCGTTGGTGGCGTCGCTGCGCAGCGAGTAGATCGGCCCCCGCCGACCCGCCGCTATAATGGCGTCCGTGCAGTACAGACTTCGCGAGTATCCGCTTCAGCAAGGCGCCCTTGAAATCGCCTATATCGAGGAGTTCTTCAATGAATTCCCGAAGCGGAAGACCGCGAACGAGATCATCTCGCGCCTGCAGGACCGCGAGTACCAGATCTTGATGGCCGAAGCGCCGCTGCCCGACGACCCGGGCACGGTGGTGCCGGTGTCGTACAAGGTGTCCCACGAGCTCCGTGAACATGAAACGGATCCGGTGCTGGCCGACCTTGTGGAGCGCCTGCACGGCGCCGTGATCTTCAGGGGTCGCCGCATCCTCTACACGTGGCTTGGCGCCACCCGGCGCGACTGGCGCGGCCAGGGACACTTTCGCGCCCTGACCGAAGAACAGGAAGTGTGGGCAATCAGCCAGGGGTTCGACGAGGCGGTGGTCAAGACGAAGAACCGCTACTTCGACATGCGCGCGGCGCTGGACACGATGCAGTTCAACGTCATCAAGCTGGAAGTGGCGCCTGACGTGCTCGACGCGAAGGTGTATCTGAGCAAGCCGCTGGGACTGTCCGTGCTCGATGCCCACCGCAGCCGGCGTCAGGTGAC
>JANLHE010000560.1 GCA_024653875.1 Acidobacteriota bacterium | reverse complement strand
GGACGCACAGACCGTGCCCTTTTCCTCGATGTAGGTGATTTCCCGGTTCGACCCGACATCGCGGTATCGCCCGGTGACACACCCACAGGTCAACGTCGTGAACCCCAACAAACGAACCAGGCTCATGCGAGTGACCTCCCTAAAATCCCTTCGAGACGCGAGCAATGCAAGCGCCGTACCCAAAGGCGGACGAAGCGACGCGTTCGAGGAACTTGTGATCATGCACGGGTAATCGGCACGTACTGGCGCCGGCTGCAGGGCGAATGCCCGGACGCGGCGGCGAACTGTGTCAGTTCAGCCACGCGATTTGGATATCTGCCAACAAATGGTTGGATTTAGATATTCTTGGTCAGGCGGGCGAATGCCGCCAGTTCCTGGCCACGCTGGCGCCGCGCGAAGCGGCGGGCGCGGTCCACCCGGACGATAAACGCCAGGTGCACGCCGCCGTAGACGCCAAGCTCGACGTAGGGCGGCGTCCAGGTTTCGAGAAGCACCGGGACCAGATTCAGGATCGAGGCGAAGACAAAGAGGGCGGCAAACAGCGGGTCCAGCCGGCCGGCGGCATCGGCCAGGCTCCGGCCGAAGGCATGGGCGGCATGCTCCCACTGCGGTCCCATCGGGTCAGCGGGCGCATCCGCCTCATAGGCGGCTTCAAGGTACCGTCCGATCCGCTCCACCCCGACGTGGAGGGCGAAGACCGCCTCAAAGACCCCGGCCAGCACCAGAAGCGGTACCAGGGACGTGACCGGCATCGGGATCCAAATCTGGACCGTCAGATGCAGCAGGGCCCAGGCCACCAGGCCGCTGACGGCCAGGGTCACCCGGAGGCTGCCGCGCTCCCGGATGGTGGCCCGCAGGGCACGGAACTCCTCGGCGCGCAGTCCGGCCGAGTCGTTGCTGGTGAGGGGGCTGGCGAGGGGGGTGGAATCGGGGGAGACCATGGAGTGCAGGGGGAAGTCTGACGTGCCGATACTACATGAGAAGTTGCCGAATCAAGATCCCGGGTGGTACTATCCGCCCGTTCCAAGGGTTGCCGGAGGAAAGTAGTGTTTCAACACGGTCGACTGAATCGAACCATGCGCGTCGCGGTCCTGGCCGCGATGTGCGTGCTGCCCCTGGGGGGACTCACGGCGGGAGTCCAGGCCCAGGCCACGTCGGCCGTGAAGCCCGCGGCGAAGAAGCCGGCCCCCAAGACCACCACACGCACGGCCGCCGCCAGAGCCCGCGCCGCCGCACGGGCGCGCGCCGCCGCGCGGGCCAAGGCCGCGCGGGCCCTTGCGCTGCGCGAGGCCAACACCCCGCGCTACAAAAAAGACGCCCTCGGCAACATCGTGCCCGACGTGCGCGCCGCCGCGGCCATCGTGTTCAATCCCCAGACGAACGAAGTCCTGTGGGAAGAGAACTCCCACGCCCAGCGATCGATTGCGAGCCTGACCAAGCTGATGACGGCGGTCACGTTCATCGCGGACGATCCCGACCTCGATCGCCGGGTGACCGTGGTCACCTCGGACGTCCGCTCGGCCAGCGTCACGTACCTGCGCGCCGG
>JANLHE010000387.1 GCA_024653875.1 Acidobacteriota bacterium | reverse complement strand
TGTTGGTCTCCGGCAGCAGGTCGTTGTACCGATCGATCACGCCCTTCACCGGCCAGCGCTCGGCACCGGAGGCGTTGCCGTAGAGCACCACCCACTGGTTGTCGAGGCGACCCGGGAAGTTCAGCGAGTCCTGACCACCCTCGCCCTGGATCTGCGTCAGCACGCTCTCGACGCCGACGAGCTTGTCGGTCAGCGCCTTGGCGGCCGCGCCGACCGGGCTGGTCGCGCCCGCCTTGGCCACATGGTCGGCCACCTGCTTCTTCGCATCGCGGATCTTCGCGAGTTCGGCATACAGACGCTTCGTGATCGCGCCGATCTCCGTCGTCATCTTGAACTGTTCGTCGTATTGCGCCGGCGTCGCCTTCGGCAGACGCGGATCCGGCAGCAGGTTGAACGGCTGCGACGCCGACCACGTGCCCGAAGTCACCTTCACCGTGTAGGCGCCTGGCGTGAGCTTGGGGCCCTGCCCGCCGCCGCCACCCCACATGATGATGCCGGGCGGCACGGTAAAGGGCGCCGGCAGACGCGGGTTCCACGTCGCGGCGTTCATGCCCTGATAGCCCGTGGCGGGCGAACCGCCGGCGAAACCGCCGCGGCCACCACGACCGCCACCGCCCGCGCGACCACCGCGACCCGCGGGCGCGGCGCCCACGGCCGCCGGCGCCGGCCGGTCACCCGGCTGCGCGGATGTCGTGTGGACCTGCGCGCCACTGGCGTCGGTCACCACGATTTCGACAGGCGCCGTCGGCTTCTCGCGGAACCAATACTGGAACGTCGGCAGGCGGCCGCCCGCGCGGTGGCCGTCTTCCGGCTTGAACAGCACCGCGCCGGGCGCGGTCTGCATGCCCGCGGCCACCGACTGCACCGGGGCCAGGTTGTCCATGATCCAGAAGCCGCGCCCCTGCGTGGCCACGATCAGGTCGTTGCGGAAGATCTCGATGTCCGACACGGGCGTAATCGGCAGGTTCTGCTGGAACCGCTGCCAGTTGACGCCGCTGTTGAACGACACATACAGGCCGAACTCCGTGCCGGCGTACAGCAGGCCCTTCTTCTTCGGGTCCTCGCGCACCGTGCGCGTGAAGTGCCAGTTCGGGATGCCGTTCGTGCCGTCCGCGATCCGTTTCCACGTCTTGCCGTAGTCGTTGGTCTCGTAGAGGTACGGCGTGAAATCGCCCATGCGATACCGGTGCATGGCCACCACGGCGCGTGCCGGGTCATGGTGCGACGGGTCGATCGTGTTGATCGTGCCTTCCGGCCAGTCGGCCGGCGTCACGTTGGTCCACGTCTTGCCGTTGTCGCGTGACACGTGCACCAGGCCGTCATCGCTGCCCGTCCAGATGAGGCCGGGCGTGGTCTGCGACTCCTCGAACGCGAAGATCGTGCTGTAGACTTCCACGCCCGTGTTGTCGCGCGACACGCCTTCCCCGCCGGAGTACTGCTGGCGCCGCTTGTCGTTGCGCGTCAGGTCCGGGCTGATGACATCCCAGCTCATGCCGCCGTCCGTGGTGCGATGCACCACCTGGGACGTGGTGTACACGACGTCCGGGTTGTGCGGCGAGATGAGGATCGGCGCGTTCCACTGGAAGCGGAACTTCATGTCCGCCGCGCGCTGGCCGGTCTGCGAGTCGGCATAGACGCGCACCGATTCACTCAGGCCCATCCGCGTGTTGGTGCGCGAAATCGCGCCGCCGTAGTTGCCCGCGTACACGATGCCGTGGTCGCGCGGGTCCACGGCGATGTAGCCGCTCTCGCCGCCGCCCACGCCGTACGTCGCGTCGTTACCCTGGCTGGGCACGGCCTGCGTGCTGTTGTCCTGCTGCGCGCCGTACACCCAGTAGGGATACCGGTTGTCCGTGATCACGCGGTAGATTTCCGACGTCGGCTGGTTGTTCTGCGCCGACCACGTGCCCGTGCCGGTGGTGACCGCCGCGCCGCCGTCGTTGCCGACGATGATGAGCTTGTTGTTGGCCGGGTTGATCCAGATGTCGTGGTAGTCCGAGTGCGACTGGATGCCGGCCGATCCGAACGTCTTGCCGCCGTCGGTGGACTTGAACGCGCCGACGTTGAGGCCGTACACCGTGTCCACGTCCACCGGGTCCGCCTGAATGTGCGTGTAATACCACGCGCGCTGCTGCAGGGCGCGTCCCGTGAAGCCGCGGGTCCACGTCAGGCCGCCGTCATTCGAGATGTACACGCCGCCCTGGTTGTCGCCCGCTTCGATCTGGGCGTAGACGCGCCGCGGGTCCGCCGGCGAGATCGACACGCCGATGCGGCCGACCATCACCTTGTCGGGCAGGCCGCCGCCGAGCTTGGTCCAGGTGTCGCCGCCGTTGGTGGTGCGGAACAGCCCGGCCTCCGTGCTGCCGGACTCGATGGTCCACGGCTTGCGCTCGGTGGTCCACATCGCGGCAATCAGCACATCCGGGTTCTTCGGATCCATCGTCAGATCCACCGCGCCGGTGCGATCGCTGATCGCGTGCACCTGCTGCCAGGTGGCGCCGCCATCCTTCGAGCGGTACACCCCGCGCTCCCGGCTGGGCGCGAACATGTTGCCGAGCACCGCCACGTAGACGATGTTGGGATCGGTGGGATGGACGACCACGCGGCCGATCGTGCCGGCGTTGCGCAGGCCCACGTGCTGCCAGGTCTTGCCCGCGTCGGACGACTTGTACATCCCGACGCCAGGCGACACGTTGCCGCGCGGACACGCGGACCCGGTGCCGGCGTAAATGACGCGCGGCTCCGACAACGAGACGTCAATCGCGCCGATCGACCCCGCCTCGAAGTACCCGTCGGAGATGTTGGTCCAGTGCTGACCCGAGTCGGTCGTCTGCCACACGCCGCCGCCCGTGGACCCCATGTAGAACAGCGAGGGGTTCGACGGCACGCCGGCCACGGCCGTCGACCGGCCGCCCCGGCTGAACACCGTGAGGTGCCGGAACTGCATTGAATTCAGGATCGTGGGATCCACCGTGACGTTGGGGTCCGCGGCCTGCGGCACGCGCGCCGACGGCGTGGCGATCACGGCCGCGAACGTCAGCACGCCCAACATCAGGCCTGCACCTGTCTTCCAGCCATTCTTCATGTGTTTGCCTCCTGTAATCCACCCTCCGGCTGCGCCGGGGCGCGCCGGATCTCTCGAAGGGTACCCGATTCGACCCTGAAATACGACCGGCCGACAAGGGGTGATACAACAGTGGCCATGTCTCATCCCGTCCTCCGCCGTGTCCCTGGCTTCGCACTGCTGGCGCTGTTCTGCGGCAGCCTCCCTTCGGCAAATGCCCAAACCACGACGGCGTCCGTGCCGCGCATCACAAGCGACGTGGTGGTCACCGCCACCGCCACACCTGCCGCGAGTGCGGCAGTCGGCCGGACCGTGACGATCCTCACCCGCGACGACCTGGACACGCTTGGGGTGTCGTCCATCATCGACGGCCTGCGTCTGGTCGCCGGTGTGGATCCCAGAGGCCGGGGCGGCCCCGATGTGCAGACGGATTTCAGCCTGCGCGGAGCCAACTTCGGCCAATCCCTGGTGCTCCTCGATGGCGTCCGACTGAACGACAGCCAGAGCGGCCACCACAACGGTGAGATCCCGGCGCCCCTGGTGAGCATCGATCGTATCGAAGTGGTGTTCGGTCCGGCCTCCGCCGTGCACGGCGCCGACGCGATGGGCGGCACGATCCAGGTCATCACTCGCACGGGCAAGCACGCGACCGCCCTGGCCACGTTCGGCGAACACGGCTACGCCGCGGCGCAGGCGTCGGCATCGGGTGCGCCCCTGCCGTCCGGTTGGACGCTCTCCGGCTGGGGCAGTCGCAGCGACGGGTTCATGTTCGACCGGGACTTTGTCTCGGGAGGCGGTGGGCTCCGAGGGGTGGTGGCCCGGGCGCTGACGGTTGACGTGCGCCACCAACGCCGGGTTTTCGGGGCCAACGGGTTTTACGGCAACTCACCCTCGAAGGAGTGGACCGACCAGTCACTGGCGTCCCTGCGCTGGGCGCAGAGTGGCGACGCCTGGACAAGCCATGTGCGGGTGGCCGTGCGAAACCACGGGGATCACTTCCGCTGGGACATCGCCCGGCCAGGATTTGCGGAAAACCGCCACCGCACCAACGCGCTTGACGCCTCCGCGCAGGCCTCGCGCGTCGTCTCGCCTTCGGTGCGGATCACGGCGGGGGCGGGCGGCGGCGGCGACTGGATTACCTCCTCGAACCTGGGCCAACACACCTACACACGTGGCCAGGGGTACTTCGAGGCGCAATGGACACCGGGTCCCAGGCTGTCGGCCCAAGCCGGTGCGCGGCTGGACGGGTATTCCACCTTTGGTCACGCGTGGAGTCCATCGGTCTCGCTGGCCGCGTGGGTCTCGTCGGCCATTCGCCTGCGCGCGTCGGCGGCGCGCGCGTTCCGCATCCCCACGTTCACCGAGCGGTTCTATACCGACCCCGCACACCAGGCCAGCGAGGTGTTGTCGCCTGAGCGGGGTACGGCAGTCGATGCAGGGCTGGACGTGGTCGCGCAAGGCTGGACGCTTTCCGCATCCCCGTTCGTGCGATGGGACGACGCGGTCATCGACTGGGTCCGGGAGACCACCGCCGCGCGCTGGCGCACCACGAACGTGCGTGATGTCACCACAACAGGCGTGGAACTCAGCGCGGTTCGGCGCGTGGGCACGATGCTGTTCCGCGCGCATTACGCGGGCTTGCGCGTGGACGCGCCCAGCCTGGTGCAGCTCTCAAAATACGTGCTGGAGTATGCCCGGCACTCGGCGGGCGTCTCCACCGCCCTGCCGCTGGTGGGCGGCCTGCGGCTCGCGATCAACGCCGGTTATCGCAGCCGAGTGGATGGGCAGCAGTATTGGCTGGTTGGGGGACGTCTCAACCGGAGCGTGGGACGCCTGGATGCGTTTGTGGAGGGCAGCAACCTCCTGAACGAATCGTACCGGGAGGTGGCTGGGGTCCCGATGCCGGGACGATGGCTATCGGTCGGGGTACGCGTCCGCTAGCCGGCGGGCTCTTCGTCGTCCTCGGTCTCGGTGGTCTCTTCTTCGCCCCAGGGCTGGTCGTCGCCCCACGGGGATGCCTGCGGGCCGGGCACGATGCCCGCGATGTCAGGGTCTTCCCCGGGGCCACGCGCCACGGGCGCCTTGCTGACGCGGGCCTCTTCCCGGCGGGAGGCCTTTTCCTTCTGTCGTTCCTGTCGAGCACGTTCGCGTGCGCGTTTCTGCGCGCTCACTTTGGGATGATTTGCCAAGCCTTCTCCTCTTTCCCACACCGCCAGCCGACCGGTCCCGAAGGAGGTTCAGGCGCGAGATGTGTCCGTTCAATGTAACCGGTCCGCCCCGGCCACGGCAATGGGTGACTGCGGCAGGACACGCCGTGATAGGCTCCGGCGCATCATGTCAATCTGGTTGCGGGTCCTCCTGGCGGGCCTGCTTTTCACGGTGACGATTTCGGCCCAGGAGCCCGCCAAGTTCGAAGCCCAGCTCAAGCAGGGCGATGCCTTCCTGAGCCGGCTGCGGTACGAGGACGCCTACCTGGCCTTTCGGGGGGCACGCGAGAGCACGGAAGCCACGCAGAGGGTCAGGGCGGCCACTGGAATGATCCGGGTGCTGCTGCGCATGAGCCTCTATGCAGAAGCCGGACGCGAAGGCGCGGCATTGGCGGCGCGTGACGGCCGTGTGGCCGCAGCGCTGGCGGTCCATGGGGATACGCTGTGGGCCTCGGGCCTGTTTGACGAGGCCGAGCGGCGGTACGACGAGGCGCTCGCGCTGGACCAGGCAGACCCGACGGCACTCCATGGCCGGGGTCGCGCGCTCGCCGCGCGGCGGCAGTTTGTGCCGGCACGCGCGGCCGTGCTGCGCGCCATCGCGGCCGCACCCGCGGAGCCCGTGTATCACTACACGCTGGCGGCGATCGATGAAGACACCCGTCAGTTCACGCAGGCCGCGGCGTCGCTCGAGCGGTATCTGGACCTGCTCCCCTCGCGTGACGAAAGCGAGATGGCGAAGTGGGCCGCGGCACAGGCCGCCTTCCTGCGCGGATTCCGCACGCTGGTGCCTTACGACGTGCCGAATGAACGCGCGTCGTACACCGTGCCCTTTCGGGTGGAGGGCGATCGCGTGCTGGTGCGGGGCCGCCTGAACGGCACGGCTGACGTGGAGTTCGCGCTCGATACCGGGACGGACCAGACCACGCTGACGCCGGCCGTGGCCTCGCGCGCGGGTGTCCGCCCGGCGATGACGTTGCAGTCGGCGGGGGTGGGCAACCTGGGGGCGGGCTTCCGCACGCTCCAGGTCGCGCGCCTCGATCAGCTCGAGATCGGCGCCCTGCTCATCCGGAACATATCGGCGCTCATCAAGAGTCCGTCGCTGACCGAGATGCCACGCCGGGAGGGCGCGGCGTTCTCGCCGCTGGCCATTGGCTTTTCCATGGAGGTCGATTACAGCCGCCTGGTGCTGACCCTGGCGCGCCGGCTGCCCGAGGCCAGCTACCCCACGCGGCTGCCCCTGCGCATGCTGCGGCTGCCCGTCGTGCGCGGCACCATCAACCACATGCCCGCGAGTTTCGTTATCGACACGGGAGGCACGGCCGTGTCGATTGGCCGCCTCGCGGCGGAGCGGCTCGACGTGGATCCCGACACGCGCCGCGTGCCCGCGCGGGTGTACGGCACATCGGGGTGGGACCACACCGCGTTCCTGCTGCCCTTCCTGGAGATCGCCCTCGCGCCGGGCGTGGGCACGTCACAACGATCGGTCGTCGTGCTGAACCTGGACGCACCGAGCGCGCTGTTGGGATTTGAACTGGGGGGGATTCTCGGCCACGAATTCCTGCGCGGCTACGTGCTGCGCATCGACCTCGCGCGGGCCGAGGTGGGGTTGCGGCCGATTGACTGAGGGAAGGTGTTGGTCGGGGCGAGAGGATTCGAACCTCCGAACATCCTCAGCGCGATTGCCTATGCTACATATGGCATAATGCACGCGGGAGCACTGAAAATGGCCACGAAGAGAGACTACGTCGTCGGAAGCGGCAACGTCTTCGCGGATCTCGGATATGCACGTCCAGAGGAAGCGGCGGCGAAGGCCGAGTTGGCGCACAAAATTGCGAAGATCATCGAGCGACGGAAGCTCACGCAGGCTGAGGCCGCCCGCGTTCTGGAGGTCGATCAACCGAAGGTCTCCGCGCTCAAGCGCGGCAAGCTGTCTGGATTCTCGCTGGATCGTCTCGTCAGATTTCTCGTCTTGCTCGGAAGCGACGTCGAAATCGTGGTGAAGGATCAACCTCGCGGCCGGCGCCGCGCGAAGCTGCTTGTCGCGTAGCTGATGGGGACACCGCTCAGCAGCTCTTCCCTATGGCTCAGCATCCACTCGATGGAATCATTGGCTACTTTGATCCAACGGTCCTTGGCGGTGCGGATTACCTGTGTCCACGTCTGTCACCAAGCCTCTCGTTCCGAACCGGTCCGGCTGCTCCGCGATCGCTTGGAGCACTTTTCGGACCACGTCCATATCTCGCTTCATCTGAACTCCACGGGCGATTTCGTCGGCCCAAAACAGAAACGGCCCGCCTTGCGGCGAGCCGTTGAAAATTCCCCCGTTGCAAGTTCGTTGCAAGCTGAAGGGTGAAAGTTGGTCGGGGCGAGAGGATTCGAACCTCCGACCCCTCGGTCCCGAACCGAGTGCTCTACCAGGCTGAGCCACGCCCCGACAACCCGACTATCTTACATGAAATGAGCTCGGAGGTGATTTCTTTC
>JANLHE010000384.1 GCA_024653875.1 Acidobacteriota bacterium | reverse complement strand
AAGTAGCCCACTACCGGCGGTTCTGCGCGTGCCGGATCGGTCCGGGATCTGACTTACAAATTTGCAAGTTGGCGACATAAACCGGGGGAAGGGACCTGTGCAATCCCGGGAACCTGCCAACAACGTCACGGGTGAAGGGCGGACACAGGACCGCCCGTTTACTTGGCATCAGCCTTGCCCCTTGCCTGCGCGAGATGGGACTGGCTGCTGCGTTCAAACCGCCCGTGGTGGGCCTCGATTTGGGGTCGCACGCCGTGAAGGCGGTCGCCCTGCGCAAGAAGCGGGGCGGGTGGACGCTGCTGGCGGCCGGCGAACAGGCCATGCCAGCCGGGGAACCGGCGACCCAGGAGCAGATCACCGAGACGGCCGCGACCCTCCTCGACAGTCTGGGTCTGACGCGCGCCCATATCGCCGCCGCGCTGTCCGGGCACTCCGTGATCGTCAAGCGGCTGGCCCTGCCGCCGATGAGCCAGGCCGAACTGGCCGAGGCGATCCCCTGGGAGGCCGAGCAGTACATTCCGTTCGCGCTGTCGGACGTGCAGCTGGATCATCAGGTGCTGGACGGCCCCGTGTCGATGCCGGCCGAGGCGCTCGACGTCCTGCTGGTGGCCGCGCGCCGTGACCGGCTGAACGAGCGGACCGCCGCGATCGCGGCCACCGGCCGGCGGCCGGTCGTCATGGATGTGGAGGCGTTTGCCCTCGCCAACGCCTATGAAATGAACTATCCGGATCGCAAGGACGGCCTGGCCGCATTGGTCCACATCGGCCGGAGTTCCACGCTGATTTGTGTGTTGGAACAGGGCAAGGCCGCGTTCACCCGCGACATCAGCCTTGGCGGGGGCGCGTATCTGGAGGCATTGGAGCGCGAGCTTGGCCTCGAGCCCGTGGCGGCGCAGCGGGTGCTCCGTGGGCAGCCGGTCACCGGCGCCGAGGGCGTCAGCGGGGTCCTGCGCGACGTGCACCAGCAACTGGTGCTGGAGATTCGGAAGACGCTCGACTTCTATTGGAGTTCCGCGAAACCCTCCACCCTCGACCGCATGGTCCTGTCCGGTGGGGCGTGCCGCGTCGAGGGCCTGGACACGGCGCTGAGCGCGGAATTTCAGGCGCCGGTGGAGCAGTGTGACCCGTTCCGTCGCGTCACGCGGCCGGCGTCCATCGAGGCGGACGGTCCGGCGTATGCCGTGGCCGTGGGGCTCGCGCTCCGGCGGGAGCGTGACCGATGATCCGCGTCAATCTGCTTGCGCCCGGCAGTGAAGCCTCAGCCGGTTCCTGGCGGCGCTGGCTGGTGGTGCCCCCCGAGCAGCGTGCCGCGCTGGTGGGCCTCACCCTGCTGGTCGCCACCGCCATCGGCGTGGCGGGCTGGTGGTGGACGATCGATCGGGATCGCCGGGCGCTCGAGAGCGAGATCGCCGTCGCCGAGACCACGATGACCCGGCTGCAGGACGCGGCGCGGCTGGTGGAAAAAGCCACGGCACGCGAAAAGGACTTGCGCGAGCGTCTGGCGCTGATCGACCGGCTGCGCGCCACGCAGCGCGCGCCGGTGCTGCTGCTCGACACCGTGAGCCGCGCGCTGCCCGAGGGCCTGTGGCTGCTCGAATTGCGACAGACGGGCGCCTCCGTGCAACTGGAAGGCCGCGCGGTGTCCCTGTCGGCGCTGACGGATTTCGTGGATCGCCTGCAGACGTCGGGCCGGTTCGTGCACACCATCGACATCGTCACCACCAGCATGGAAACACTGGGCGAGGCCTCCGTGGTGCGCTTCGCGATCCGCGGGGAAGTCCGGGCGCCGGCCGCGACGAAGGAAGGCACGTAAGTCATGGCGAGAAGTTTTCATCAGTACTCGCCGCGGGCGCAGGCGGTCATCTGCGCGGTCCTGTCCGCCGCGGCCTTCGGCGCTGCGTGGCAGGTGCTCATCGCCCCCGAGCGCGCGGTCGTGGCGGAGCGGCGGGAGCGGCTGGCCGTGCTGACCGCCGATGTGGCGCGCGTGGCCCAGGCCGCGCAGCGGCTGCCGGCCGTGCAACGCGAGGTGGCCGCGCTCGAGCAGAAACTGCTGGCCACCACCGCGGTGCTGCCCGACGAGAAGGACGCGCAGGAAGTGTTGCGCGGCCTGCACCTGCTGGCCAGCGACGCGAACCTGAGCATCAGCAGCTTCACGCCCAAATCGGTGACCGACCGGACGCAGTACTCGGAGTGGCCCATCGAGGTGGGCCTCGAGGGCGGATTCCACGACCTCGGCCGGTTTTTCGATCGCGTGGCGGCGGAGTCGCGGCTGATCTCGGTGTCGAATCTCCATCTCAAAGTGAACCCTGGCTCGGCGGGTGGCCGGCGGGGACTCGTCCTCGCGTCGTGCGTGGCGACGACGTTTGTCTTCAGTCCACCTGCTGCGGGAGGCCGGCCGTGAACGTCTGGAAGGTACTGATTGTCTGTGGCGTGGTGGCGGGCGCCGGCGCCGGGGTGCGCGCGCAGACCCCCATCAAGATCGGGACGCGCGTCGGCGTGGCGGACGTCTCCGGGTATGACTCCGGCGGGCGCCGCGATCCGTTCGCGAGCCTGATCGCGGATCGGCCGGCCGCGGCCACCGTCGCGACCCCCGCCCGGCGCGCCCAGGGGCTGGCGGGCCTGGCCATGGCGGACGTGACGGTGAAGGGCATCATCACCAACGGCGAGAAGTGGATCGCCATCATCGCCGCGCCCGATGGCACGACATATCTGGCGCACCCGAACGATCGGCTGCACGACGCCGTAGTCCGTCGCATCGATCGGGACGCCGTCGTCTTCTTCGCGCAGGTCGAGGATGTGACCGGCGTGATGCGGTCGCGCGAGATCCGTAAGGAACTGCGGCCGTCGATCGGAGAGGCGAAATGAGCCGCGCGCGCCTCGCTCCCGTGCTCGTCGTGCTGGCGCTGGTCTGGCTCGGCACGCCGTTCGCCGCGCAGGTGCCGGCGTCGCTGGCCACGCCGCAGGGCCAGCCGCGCCACTACACCGGCGCCCCGGCGGACTTCGACTTTCAGGGCGCCGATCTGCGGATGGTGCTGCGGTCGTTTGCCGAGCTGAACGGCTTGAACCTGGTCATCGATCCGGCGGTGACCGGCACGGTGGACATCAAGCTCACCCGCGTGCCGTGGGACCAGGCGCTCGAAGTGATCCTCAGGACCAGCAAGCTCGGCTACGTGGTCGAAGGGACGGTGGTGCGCATCGTCCCGCTGTCGGTGCTGGCCACCGAAGCCGCCGACCAGCAGAAGCTGGAAGACTCGCAGGCCCCCGCCTCCCTCACTGTGCGGACCTTCACGCTCAACTACGCGCAGGCCGCCACGCTGGAACCGCTGCTCAAAGCGGCGGTGTTGTCCAAACACGGGGAGACCCGGTTCGATGAGCGCACCAACACGCTGATCGTGCGCGACACGCCGGAGTACCTGGAGGCCGTGGCCGGACTCATCGCCACGCTCGATCGTCCGGAGCCGCAGGTGGAGATCGAAGCGCGGATCGTACAGACCAATCGTGACACCGCGCGTGAACTGGGCGTCCAGTGGGGCGGCAGCGGCCGCATGACACCGGAACTGGGGAACACGACGGGCCTGACCTTCCCGAACACCATCCAGTCCGGCGGCGCCATCGATCTGCCGGCCTCCGCGCCTACGTCAACGATTGGCCTCGCGATGGGCGCCATCAACGGCGCGCTCAACCTCGACGTGGCGCTGTCGGCGCTCGAGCGCACGGGGAACGGCCGCATCCTGTCGTCGCCGCGGGTCACGACGCAGAACAACAAGCAGGCCGAGATGACGCAGGGTGTGCAGATTCCCATCCAGACCGTGTCCAACAACACGGTCACGGTGACGTTCAAGGACGCGGCGCTCAAATTGCTGGTGACGCCGCGGATCACGGCCGCGAACACCGTCATCATGGAGGTGGAACTGGAGAACGCGACGCCGGACTTCAGCCGGTCGGTCAACAACATTCCGCCCATTGACACGCAGCGCGCCAGAACCTCCGTCCAGGTCACAGACGGCGCCACGACCGTGATCGGCGGCATCTTCGTCTCCCGCGAGCAGTCCACGCAGGATCGGACGCCCGGGCTCCACCGGTTGCCGCTCCTGGGCTGGCTGTTCCGGCGGGACAGCAGCCAGGATGAAAGCCGCGAGCTGCTGATTTTCATCACGCCCAAAATCGTCCGGAGTCAGTCATGACGTGCCTTCATGAGGCCCGCCGCCGCGTGCGCGCCGGGTTGTGTCTTGTGGTGCTTGTGGGATGGGGCTCGGCCTCCGGCTGTGAGGCGACCGGCCGTGACGGCAAGGCCAGTGCGTTCCTGATGGTCAACGCGGTGGTGGCCGCGTCGGGCGCCCGCCCCGCGACGTTCGGGGGATCGCTGCCGTCGGACGTGCAGACGTACGTGAAGGCCGACGTCAACGGCCAGGACGTGCGCGTGCCCACGGTGTTTGAAGACCTGGCGCAGGTCACGCTGAGCCTGGCGATGAAGGACCCGGGCACGGTGGCCGAGCCCACGTCGCCCTCGCCGATCAACTTTGTCACCGTGCGCGCTTACCGGGTGACGTTCACCCGCTCCGACGGCCGCAACACGCCCGGCATCGACGTGCCCTACCCGTTTGATGGCGCGCTCACGGTGACCGTCGGCGATGCGCCGGTGGCCACGACGCTGGTGCTTGTCCGCGCGCAGGCCAAACAGGAGGCGCCGCTGCGCGCACTGGTTGGCGGCGGTGGCGCCATCGCCATTTCCACGATGGCCGACATCGTGCTCTTCGGCACGGACCAGGCTGGCCGTGATGTCTCGGTGACGGCGCGGATCAGCGTCAACTTCGCTGATTGGGGAGATCCGGAATAGAGGTCCTGGGGTCCTGGGGTCCGCGGGATTGATGGAGCCCCGGGGCTTTAGCCCCGGGGGACATGCAATGAGGTTGTCATGAAACGAACGTTGATGTGGGCCGTCGCGGTGATCGCCAGCGCGTCGTGTAGTGTGGACCCGGCGTCGATCCCGCAACCCACCGGACCGTCCGAGTTTGCCGTGTCGCTCGCGATGACCGCGACGCCGGACATGATCCGCCAGGACGGCGTGGCGCAATCGACCATCCAGGTTGTCGCGCGCGATCACAATGCGCTGCCGATTTCCGGACTCTCGGTGCGCCTGGAGATCCTCGCAAACGGGCAGGTCGTCGATTTCGGTGCACTGTCAAGCCGCACGTTGACCACCGGCAGCGACGGGCGTGCGTCGGCAACCTACCGGGCGCCGGATCCTCCTCCGGCCTCGGCCAGTGACGACGTGTGGTTGACGATTCGTGCGACGCCAATCGGCACCGAGTACGCGAACGCGCAGGCCAGAACCGTCTCGCTCCTGCTGACACGTCCCGGCGTCATCCTGCCGCCCAACGGGACGCCGCAACCGAGCTTCTTCGCCTCGCCGTCGTCGGCCGCTGAAAACGACGTGGTCTTCTTCGACGCAAGCGCCTCACGCGACGATGGACAAATCGCCTCGTATGCGTGGAATTTCGGGGACGGGGACACCGGATCCGGCCGGCAACGCAGCCACTCGTACGAACTGGCCGGCACGTATCAGGTCACGCTCACCGTCACCGACGACCGGGGCCTGAGCGCATCCACCGCGCCCACGCCGTTTGTGGTGACCGCGTCGGTCAATCCGACCGCCGTCTTCACGTTCTCGCCGACGGACCCGAGCGTCGGCACCCCGATCGTCTTCAATGCCGCCGCCTCCACCGTGCCCACCGGCCGTCAGATCGTGTCCTGGGAATGGGAATTCGGCGACGGCAACCAGGCCTCGGGCGTGGCCGCGCACCACACGTTCACGGCGGCGCGCACCTTCACGGTGGTGCTGACCGTCACCGACAATACGGGCCGCAAGGGCGTGGCCTCGCGCACGGTGGTGGTCACGCTGCCGGCGCTTGCACCGACGGAGTAGACCATGACTGCAGAATCCTTTCGACGAGCCGGAAACCCCGCCGCGGCGGTGGACATGTGCCGCGATGCGTTGATTCGGTTCCCCGGGCATCTGTCCGCGCGCGTGACGTTGGGCTGGGCGTTGCTCGACCTCGGCAAGCTGAGCGACGCACAACAGGAATTCGAAGCCGTCCGCGGCCAGGCGCCGGACAACCTGGCCGCCATCCGGGGGCTCGCCAAGTTGCACACCCTGCACGACAGCGACGGGTTTCAGGAGTACGAGGATGCAGATCCGGCCGGCGACCCTGCCGACGACAATCCGCCACCGGCGCCCTCGGCGGCGCCTGGTGCGCTCGACTCCCTGGACGACCTCGATCCCTTCGTGGCGGCGGACCCGCTCGAGTCCTTCGACACGCTCGAGGCGCCGGAGACGCTCGAGACACTTGAGTCCGCGGCCGTCTTCCAGTTGGAGCGATGGCTTGCGCGCGTGGAGGCCCGGCGGTCCGAGGGTCTGACAGAATGCGCATGAGTGACTGACGCACATCCAGACTGGTCCGCGCGGCTGGCCGGGCTTCGAGACCGATGGCAGGCCCACACTCGTGACGCCTGCGTGATTTCGTCCGCGACGAACATCGCCTACCTGACCGGGTTTTACGGGTCGGCCGGACTGCTCCTGCAGAGTCCGGACGAGGACGTGCTGATCCTGGACGGGCGGTACACGACGGTGGCGGCCGAGGCGCGCGAACGCGGAGCCCTGGCACGGCAGGTCAGGGTCGCGCCCGTTGATTCGACCTACGACGCGGCGATGACGGCTGTCCTGGCCGGGTTTGGCGCCCGCCGGATCGCGTGTGAAGCCGAGCACGTCACGGTGTCCACCCTGCGCCGCTGGCAGGCGGCACTGCCGTCGGACTGGCAGGGCCCGGGCGACCTGGTGGAGCCCCTTCGACTGATCAAGGATGCGACCGAGATTGCCGTCTTCCGGCGCGCCGGACGCGCGCTGGTGGGCGTGGCGGGACGCCTGGGGGAGTGGGTCGCCGCCGGCCGCACGGAGCGCGAAGTGGCGGCCGACATCAACCGGGGCCTGGAACGGGCCGGATTTTCACGCCCCGCCTTCGACACGATTGTCGCCGGGGGGCCGCATTCGGCCCATCCCCACGCCCGGCCGGGTGATCGGCGGCTGGCGGCGGGGGACCTGGTGGTGCTGGACTTCGGCGGGGTCTTGGAAGGATACTGCGTGGACTTGACCCGGATGGCCGCTGTCGGCAGGGTCGGGGATCAGGCACAGGGCCTGTACCGCGCGGTGCGGGAAGCCCAGCAGGCAGCTTTGGACGTGATTTGCGCCGGCGTGGCCGCCGGTGCCGTTGATACGGCAGCTCGGCAGGTGCTTGACGCACAGGGACTTGGAGCTGCCTTTGTTCATGGGACCGGCCATGGGCTCGGACTTGAGGTCCACGAGGCGCCGCGACTGTCGCGCCTGGCTGGCCCCGAGGAACGACTCCTGGCAGGCATGGTCTGCACCGTCGAACCGGGCGCCTACGTGCCGGGCATCGGCGGGGCCAGGCTGGAGGACGATGTGCTGGTCACCGATACAGGCATCGACCTCCTCACGCCCGGACCACGCGATTTGCTGACCGTCTGACGTTATGAATCTCGACGATATCAAAGACATTCTGGAACTGGTCCGCGAGCACGACCTTGCGGAGTTTGAGTTGGAGCGGGACGGGCTCAAGGTCCGCATCCGGAAGGCGGGGCGCGAGTACGTGCTGGCGGGCACCGCCCCGGCCGCCGCGCCCGTGGCCGCGCCCGTGGCTGCGCCCGCGCCGGCTCCGGTCCCCGCCGCGGCCGTGGTGGTGGACGAGGGCGTGCCGCTGGCCGTCATCAAGGCCCCGATTGTGGGCACCCTGTACCGATCGGCCGAACCGGGCGCCAAGCCGTTTGTCGAGGTGGGCACCGCCGTGACGAAGGGCCAGGTGCTCTGCATCATCGAAGCGATGAAGCTGATGAACGAGATCGAGTGCGAGTGTGACGGCGAGATCGCGGCCGTCTACGTCGAGAACGGGCAGCCGGTCCAGTTCGGGGATCGCCTGTTCGCCGTGAAGGTGGGTTAACCCCGGTCCCGCATGTTCAACAAAATCCTCATCGCGAATCGTGGAGAGATCGCCCTGCGCATCATCTGCGCCTGCCGCGAGATGGGCATCAAGACCGTCGCGGTGTATTCGGAGGCCGACGAGCATTCCCTGCACGTGCGGTTCGCCGACGAAGACGTGTGCATCGGCCCGGCGCGCAGCGCCGACTCCTATCTGAGCGTGCCGGCCATCATCAGCGCCGCCGAGATCACGGGCGCCGACGCGATCCATCCCGGGTACGGATTCCTGTCCGAGAGCGCGTACCTCGCGGAAGTCTGCGAGGCCTGCCACATCAAGTTCATCGGGCCCGACCCCAACGTGATCCGGCTGCTGGGCGACAAGGCCCGCGCGCGCCGCGCCATGAAGAAGGCGGGCGTGCCGATCCTGCCGGGCAGCGACGGACCCGTACAGGGCGAGGAAAACGCCATCAAGGTCGCGCGTGAACTCGGGTTCCCCCTGATCATCAAGGCCGTGGCCGGAGGCGGCGGCCGCGGCATGCGCATCGTCCGCAACGTCGAGGAGCTGCCGGGCCTGGTCAAGACCGCCATGCGGGAGGCGGAAGCGGCGTTTGGCCTGGGGGACGTGTACCTCGAGCGGTACGTCGAGTCGCCCCGGCACATCGAGATTCAGGTCATGGGCGACCACCACGGCAACGTGGTGCATCTGGGTGAGCGCGAGTGCTCGGTGCAGCGCCGGCACCAGAAGTTGATTGAAGAAGCGCCGTCGGCGGCCCTGACCGAGAAGCAGCGCCGCAAGCTGGGCGCCACCGTGGTGGAGGCGGCCCGCGCGGTGCAGTACAGCAACGCGGGCACGTTCGAGTTCCTGCTCGATGCGACGGGAAACTTCTACTTCCTCGAGGTCAACACGCGG
Source organism: Acidobacteriota bacterium (assembly GCA_024653875.1). Taxonomy (GTDB): domain Bacteria; phylum Acidobacteriota; class Vicinamibacteria; order Vicinamibacterales; family SCN-69-37; genus SYFT01. The sequence continues at coordinate 3,610 of JANLHE010000384.1, read as the reverse complement.
CTGCAGGTCGAGCACCCGGTCACCGAGTTCATCACCGGCATCGACATCGTCAAGGAACAGATTCGCGTCGCGGCGGGCGAGAAGTTGTCCGTGCGCCAGGGCGACATCGAGTTCCGCGGCCACGCCATCGAGTGCCGCGTGAACGCGGAAGACCCCGAGGTGTTCACCCCGAGCCCGGGCCTCATCACGGCCTACAGCGTGCCCGGCGGGCCCGGCGTGCGCGTGGATTCGTTCGTGCACTCCGACTGCACCGTGTCGCCGTACTACGACTCGCTCATCGCCAAGGTCATCACCTATGGGCGCGACCGTCACGAGGCGATTGCGCGCATGACGCGCACGCTGGAGATGACGGTCATCGAGGGCATCAAGACCTCCATCCCGCTCCATCTGAAGATCCTGAACGACCCGGACTTCGTGGCGGCGCGCTACAACACGAGTTTCATGGAGCGCTTCATGCCTCCCGCCAGGAACGCCGCCAAGGGCCCGCTCGCCGAGAGCGCGTAATGGACCACGGCCCGGAACGGAGCGTCCGGGCGTCGGCCCGACCGGCGTTGCCCCCGCTGTACGCCATCCTCGACATCGACGCGGTCACCGCGCGCGCGTGGGCGCCCGGTGACGTCTGCGCCGCCTGGCTGGCCGGCGGCGTGCGCCTCATTCAGCTGCGGGCCAAATCCCTTCCGTCCGGCGCCTTCCTCACAGTGGCGGACGCGTGCGCGGCCTTGTGTCGCGCCGCCGGGGCGCGGCTCATCATCAACGACCGGGCGGACATCGCGGTGCTGTGCGGCGCCGACGGCGTCCACGTGGGCCAGGACGACCTTTGCGTGGCCGACGCGCGCCTGGTGGTCGGGCCGTCGGCCATCGTCGGACTCTCCACGCACACCCAGGCCCAGATGGCCGACGCGCTGCGCGAGGCGGTGTCCTATGTGGCCATCGGGCCCGTTTACGGCACCCGCACGAAGGACACGGGGTACGAGGCGGTCGGATTGGAGGCCGTGCGCCGCGCGGCAGGAGCCGCGCATGCGGCCGGCGTGCCGCTGGTGGCCATTGGCGGGATCACGCGGGACCGGGCCGCCGACGTCCACGCGGCGGGGGCCGACTCGCTGGCCGTGGTTTCGGACCTGCTGGACGCACCGGACGGGCGCGGGCTCGAGGCCCGCGCCCGTGAGTGGATGCACGCAGCCGCCGTTTGGAGGGCACGGGCTTGAGCCCGTGCCGCGTGTCCCGGGCTCAAGCCCGGGACCTCCATACGATCACGCTCAAGTGGGGAACGTCCTAATTTCCGATGCGCGCTCCGGTGGTCGGATGCGTCACCGCGTAGTCTTTGCCGGTGCCGGTGAAGTAGTCGGCAGTGATCTTCCGCACGACTCCCAGCAGCAGGAAGAGGCCGATCAGGTTCGGGAACGCCATGAAGCCGTTGAGCAGCGTGCCGATGGCCCAGACCAGCGGCACGGAGACCACCGCGCCCACCATGATCAGCAGCGTGAAGACCACGCGGTAGACCTTCGTGTAGGCCGAGCCGAAGATGTACTCGAAGCACTTTTCACCGTAGTAGCACCAGCCGATCAGCGTCGAGAATCCAAACAGGAACGAGCAGATCGCCACGATGATCGTGGCGCCTGGGATGGTGGTGCTCATGGCGGCTGCGGTGAGGTCTCCCGAGGCGCTCTGATACGCCCCGTCCGTCCACAGCCCTGACGACAGAATCACGAACGCGGTCATCGAACAGACGACAATCGTGTCGATAAACACCTCGAACACGCCGACGACCCCCTGTTCGGCCGGGTGCTTCACGTCGGCGATGCCGTGCGCCATCGATGCACTGCCCAGCCCCGCTTCATTGGAGAGCACGCCGCGGCTGACGCCGGCGGCGATCGACTGCGCGACCGTCGCACCCGCGAAGCCGCCCACGGCCGCGGTCGGCGAGAAGGCCTCCTGGAAGATCAGCGCGAACACATGCGGTAACTGGCCGGCATTGATGACGATATACGCCACGCTGGCGACGACGTACAGCACGATCATGCTCGGCACCATTTTTTCGGCGACGTGCGCGATGCGCTTGATGCCGCCCAGCAGCACCAGGCCCACGGAAATCGTGATCAGGACACCCGGAATCCAGAGGGCAATGGTCGAGCCGGTCGTCACCCGCACGGCCTCGACGAACGTGCGCGCCACGGTGTTGGACTGCGCCATGTTGCCGGTGCCAAACAGGGCCGTCGCCACGCCAAAGAACGCGAACATCCATGCCAGCGTCTTGCCCAGGCCGTTGTTCCCCAGGCCCCGCGTGATGTAGTACATCGGGCCGCTCGCCAGCTCGCCGTTTTCACGCGTGACCCTGTAATGGACGCCGAGCACCGCTTCCGCGTACTTCGTGGCCATCCCGACAGTGGCACACACCCACATCCAGAACACCGCGCCGGGGCCGCCGATGAGGATCGCCGTCGCCACACCGCCGATGTTGCCGTTGCCGACCGTGGAGGCCAGCGCCGTGGACAGGGCCTGGAATGGCGTGATGGTCTTGGAGCCCTTGGTTTCCTTGGCGAAGGCGCCCTTCATCACCATGCGCAGCGCGACCGGGAATCGCCGAATCTGCACGAACCCCGTGGCAACGGTCAGCAGCCCGCCGACGATGACGAGAATGAGCGGCATCGCGAAGGGCTGCCACACCTGGCTGTCGATCGAAAGAATCCAGTCGGTCAGTTGCGTCAAGTTCATGGACAATCCTCGGTTCGTGAGTGCGGAGCGTCAGCGCAGCAGGTCCTGCGCGGTGAAAAACCTAGCGCAGCAAATTCTGCGCGGTGAAGAAGATGATGAGGCCGATGGCCAGGGGACACACCCATCGGATGAGAAAGCTCCACAGGGCCGCGCCGGGCATGCGCCCGCCGGTGTTGAGTTCTTCAAGCGCCTTGTCGGTCCGCCACACATGGCCCACGAAGATGGCCAGCAGGAAGCCGCCGACTGGCAGGGCGAAGTCATTCCACATGATGGCCATCAGGTCGAGGAACCCCATGTCGACGCCGGGCAGACTTGAAAAGAACGGCGAGGCGCCCTGCGACAACGCGGAGGGAATCGCGAGCGCGAAGGTGATGGCCGTCAGGGCCATCACGGCCGACTTGCGCGTCCAGCCGTGTGAGTCGATGAGGTGCGCGGTGGGGACTTCCAGCAGCGAGATGGTCGACGTGATGGCGGCCAGCGTCAGCATGACGAAGAACGCCGCGCCCACCAGATGGCCGCCCGGCATGGTCGCAAACAGCTGCGGCAGCACGACGAAGATCAGGCCGGGACCCGAACTGCTCGGATCAAACCCGGCGAGGCTGAAGCCCGCCGGAAAGATGATGAGTCCGGCCATCAGCGCCACCAGGGTGTCGACCACGACGACCCACATCGCGGCTCGGGCCATGTTTTCGCCCTTCGACAGGTAACTGCCGTAGGTGATCATCGCGCCCATGCCGAGGCTCAGCGAAAAAAACGCCTGCCCGAGCGCCGAATTGAACACACGGAAGTCCAGTTTCGAGAAGTCCGGGTTCAGGTAGTACGCGAGTCCGGCGTCGGCCCCTGGCAGCGTGACCGCGCGGACGACCAGCAGCACCAGCAGCACCAACAGCATGGGCAT
>JANLHE010000552.1 GCA_024653875.1 Acidobacteriota bacterium | reverse complement strand
TGGGTGTAGTCGTACGGAGGCCCCGGGCTTCAGCCCGGGGCGTGCGGCACGGGCTAAAGCCCGTGCCCTCCGTCTACAGAGATCTGAAACGCGCTCTAGCGCGCGACCGCCGGGACGATCTGGATGATGGTCTTGTACCGCGTGCTCGTGGTGCCCGACACGTGCAGGTACCCTTCAGATCCGTTCCAGGTGTAGTCCTTCACCACCACGCTCGGGGGATAGGCCATCGTCTGTTCCTGAAAACGGCCCAGGTCGAACTGGTGCATCAGGGGACCCTGGAAGATCACCCGGCCGCCGGTCTTCAACGTGGACTTGTAGTAATTGACGATCTGGGCGAACGGCGTGTCGGTGCCGTACAGGTGATACTGCTGGCCCTTGCCCGCGTCGAAGGTCTCCAGGAACTGCGCGGCTGGATAGACCGGCAATCCCAGGGACGCGTCCGGCGCGGCGTGGGCCGGCCGCGCCGCGGCGGCGCCTTGACCGGCGGTGGGGAAGGGCTTGGGCACCGGCGGCGCCGACTGCGCCGCGGCCGTTGTCGCGCCCGCCGCGGCAATCGCCACGCTCACCACGCTCACCGACAGGCGGATACTGGACATTGGGGTCACCTCGTCATTATACGACGCAGCCGGGACGTTGCCGGGCGGGCCCGACACCTCCGGCCCGGTTCCGGCGTCACACTACTCGCGTGGCATAATCGAAGCCGCACACAGGAGAAACCCCAGGCATCATGAGCGGATTGAAGACGGCGGCACTTCTCGGCGCGTTGAGCGGATTGTTCATCGTCGTGGGCGGCCTGTTGGGCGGCCAGTCCGGACTGATCATGGCGTTTGGCATCGCGCTCGTCATGAACATCGGCAGCTACTGGTTCTCCGACACGATCGTGCTGCGGATGTACAAGGCCAGGGAAGTGGGCGCGGGGCACCGCCTGTTCGACACGACCGCGCGGCTGGCCCGCCGGGCGGAGCTGCCGATGCCCAGGGTGTACGTGATTCCCGACATGTCCCCGAACGCGTTCGCGACGGGACGGAACCCGCAGCACGCGGCCGTGGCGGCCACCGAAGGCATCCTGCGCCTGCTGTCGGACAGCGAACTGGAAGGCGTGATGGCGCACGAGCTGGCGCACGTCAGGAACCGCGACATTCTCATCAGCAGCGTGGCCGCCACGATCGGCGCGGCGATCACGATGCTCGTGCACATGGCCCAGGCGCTCAGGCGCCTTGAAGCCGGCGTGAAGCAAATCCCGATGGACGCGAACCAGGCGACGGCGCACATGTTCATCGTGTCGCCGTTGCACGGCGGCGGACTCAGTTCCCTGTTCTCCACCCACCCGTCCACGCAGGCGCGCGTGGACGCGCTCATGCGCCTGCAACTGGGCGCCTAGCTGGTGCAGATGGTCTGCGAGTCGGACAGGCGATGATTGGCTCACGACGAGTGGTGGTGGTGTTGCCTGCCTACCACGCGGCCAGGACACTCGAGCAGACAGTCGCCGAGATTCCCAGGGATGTGGCCGATGACGTCCTGCTGGTGGATGACGCGAGCGAGGACGACACCGTGGAGGTCGCCAGGCGTCTGGGGTTGCGCATTCTCGTCCACACGGAGAATCTCGGGTATGGCGGGAACCAGAAAACGTGCTACAGAGAGGCGCTGAGTCTCGGTGCGGATATTGTGGTGATGCTGCACCCGGACTATCAATACTCGCCTCGCCTCGTCGGGGCGATGGCCCACATGGTGGCCAGCGGGCACTACGACGTGGTTCTTGGATCGCGGATCCTGGCGCAGGACGCGAGGGCCGGTGGGATGCCGGTCTACAAGTACGTGGCCAACCGCACCCTGACCGCGGTGCAGAACCTCCTGATGAAGCAGAAGCTCTCGGAGTACCACACGGGATTCCGGGCGTTCTCGCGGACGGTGCTTGAGGCGCTTCCGCTCGAGGAGAATTCAGACGACTTCATCTTCGACAACCAGATGCTCTGCCAGGCCATCCGGGCCGGCTTCCGTATCGGTGAGATTTCGTGTCCGACCCGCTATTTTCCCGACGCCTCTTCCATCAACTTCACGCGCAGCGTGACCTATGGCTTCGGCGTCCTCCGCTGCGCCTGGCAGAACGCCCGCTGGCGGCGGC
>JANLHE010000551.1 GCA_024653875.1 Acidobacteriota bacterium | reverse complement strand
TCATCCAACAGCGCGGGCCTGGCGGCCACCAACCTGACGGGGCATCCCGCCATCGCGCTCAAGTGCGGCTTTGTCAACAACCTGCCGCATCCGCTGATGATCACCGGGCGCCTGTACGACGAAGGCACGATCTGCCGGATTGCGCATGCGTACGAACAGGCGACGGAGTGGAAGGATCGACACCCGACGCTGGCCACCAGTTGATGCGCCTGAGGGTCACTGGCCGCTGACGCGGAGGTCCTGGACGACGGGCTGACCGTCGATGAGGCGGACCGATACGGACGCGGGCAGCAGCTCCTGGAGGAGCGCCGGGTCGTACCACGCACCAGCGTCGACGTCGGTCACCGCCGCAAGGCGGTACTCGCCGGCGGGCAGTCCGTTGAAGGCAAACGCGCCGTCGGTGGACGGCCGTGTCGAGCGCATGCGCCGGGCCAACGGCACCCAGTACCGCGGGTCCGCGGGAAAGATGATCACGGTGTAGTCCGCGGTGGGCTGGCCGAACGCGCTTTGCAGCCGGCCTTTCAGATCCGTGGACGTGTCACCAAAGCCGACGCTGACGTTGGCCACGTTCTCTCCGGGCTTCACCTCCACCCAGTAGTCCAGGGCGTCCCTGCCGTCGGCGATGGCGGTCTTCAGCGTCCAGCCTGGCGCGCCAGACGCGCGGATCCGGTACTGCCCCGGCGTCACGCCGGTGAACGTGAATCGGCCGTTCGCCTCGGCGATAGCCGTGATGGCGCTCAGGCCACGCGACGTCATCGCCTGGCCGTGCGGGGCCAGCGTCAGACGCACGCGATTGAGTTGCGGCGGCAGGGGCGCCGCGCCATCAAACGCCAGCGCGCCGCTGACGGTCATGCCGTCCTGCAGTGACAGCGTGATGGAGGGTGCGTACCCCGCGTCCACTTGCACGTCCGCCTGCGCCCAGAGCCGCCGGGCGGTGCTGCCGCTGCTCAATCCCCCGGCCCCGGCCGGACGGGGCACGGCCACCGACAGCGTGGCCACGAGTTGATATTGCCCCGGCGGTACGGCAGGAAAAGTGAAGGTGCCCTCGCGCGTGGAGCGGGCGGCCATCTGGGGGGTGCCGGGCCCTGCCGCCAGGCGATCGATCAGGCGCAGCTGCACGTTGGTGACGGCCACGCCTGCCGGGGCCAACGTCAGCCCCGTGACCCTGGACAGGGGAACGCGCTGCAGCTGAAAGTCCACGCCCAGTTGTTCTTCGCTCGCGCCGACGGCCACGACGCGCGCCATGCCTGGCTGCGTGGTGCCGGGAAAATACACGGCCGCATACCCCAGTACCGGGCCGGCCGCGCTCGCCTCGCGCATCGGCATGTTCACCTGCGGCATGATGACCTGCCCGGTCGACGTGATCTGGGCGTTGATCAGGGTCGTCGCCGAATTGCGGGCGGTGGCGCTCACGATGTACTCGCCGGGCGTGAGGCCGAACACGCGATAGATGCCGCGGTCATCGGTGTTGGCGGTGCCCGCCGCCACCAGCGCGCGCTCGCCGGACTGCATGGTCCATCGCATGACCCGGACCGCGGTGCTGACCGACGGCCGGTTCTTGTCGTCGTAGATGGCGCCGGAGATGACGCCGCCCTTGGGCACTTCCAGCGAGAGGTCTTTCAGTTGCTGCCCTTGCGCGAGCACGATGGGAGTGCCGGCCCGGCCTGGCGCCTTCTGGCCGAATGTGGCGTTCACGTGACCCGTCTTGGAGGCGCGCAGCGTGTACGTGCCCGCGGGGAGCGCGGGGAACGAGAACACGCCGCTGTCGTCGGTGAGGGCCGAACGCGTGACGCGCAGTTCCATGCCGGACAGGATCACGGTCGCGCCATCCACAGGCTGGCCGTTGCCGCCGGCGATGACCGTGCCCGCAATCAACCCGGTGGCCGGCGCCTGTGCCTGGGCCTGGGCGTCACGCGCTTGCTGGGGCGCGGGGACCTGCGCCCACACCGCAGCCGACGCCAGCGCCACCAACACCGAAACCAGGGGTTTGTTCACCGTCACGGTCACGCTCGACAGCATAGCCGTTAGACGACCGTGGACGCGGTTCGGATGGGCCGGTTATTCCCACGTTCTGCCGGCGACGAGCACATCGTCGGGCAGGATGAGCGTCTCAAGCGTGAGATCTGCAATTCGCTCGTATTGCACAACTCTGCCGGCCTCGTCCTTGACCGGACGATCGATGCGCGATTGATCGAGGGAGAAGCTCGTGGTGGCGCCCCCCGCCAGGGCAAGGGCCTTCCCGACGGTCATTCCCGGCTCCCATCTCTTCTGACCCTGGCGCGTGACCTCGCCGTTCACGAAGAATACTGGCCCGACTTTCACGGTGACCCTGTCACCGTCCTGCAAGCCAGTGTCCTCATTCGCATCCAGTTGTGCGCGCGTCACGACAAACTTCATCAATCCGCCGTCTGGACCTCGCCTGATGATCTC
>JANLHE010000550.1 GCA_024653875.1 Acidobacteriota bacterium | reverse complement strand
AACGCGATGCGGCCGGCGATCGTCATGCCGTTCTGCAACTGCAGCGTCACGGACTGATCGTTGCCATCCACGAAGACATCCGCCACCGCCCAGAGGATCTCTGGCGGCGTGCCGCCTCGGCCGGCGCCGCGGCCGACCCGCCCGCCCTGCGCCACCGGCTGCGGCGCGGCCGCCGGATCAATTGTCCGCACCTGCGCGCGCGCCGTCACCATGTACTGGCCGGGAATCACGTTGCGGAACACGAAGTGCCCATCCTGGCCCGCGCGCGCCGTCATCGTGTTGCCGGGCAACCCGGGGAGGCTGTCTTTCGGCACGAGGGTGATCTGCGTACCGCCGGGCGTGGTGCCTTCCGGTCCCTGCACCGAACCCGTCACCGTCGACGTCTGCGTGAGCTGCAACTGAAAGTCCACACCGTAGCGTTCCTGCCCGGTGGTGATCTCCACGGCCGTGGCGCCCGAGGGCGACGTGGTGCCCGGGAAAAACACCGGCGCGTAACCGACGCTCTGCTGCGCATCGGGATTCAACTGTTGCTGCAGCTGCTCCAGCGCCTGCTGTCCGCGGCCGCCGCCCAACTGTCCCAGCAGGTCGCCCAGCTGCCCCCCGCCGCGTCCCCCGCCGCGTCCGCCCTGCGCGGCCATGGCCTGCTGCATCTGCTGCACCGCGGCTTCAATCTGTTCCGCGACTGAAGCCTGGAGCCCGCCCACGCCCTGGTTCCTGGGCTGGGCGTAGACCACGTATTGCCCGGGCTGCAGACCGTAAATGCGGTACTGGCCGCGGTCATCGGTGGTGTCGGTCCCGGCCGATTCGAGGCGTTTCTCTCCCGTGCGCATGACCTGGCGCATCGCCCGGACCGGCGTGCCCGGCGCGGGCTCCCCGTGCTCGTCCAGCACGACGCCCGTGACGACGCCTCCCTTGGGAAGCGTGACGGGCTTGGCCTCCAGTTTCTGGCCATCGGTCAGCTGAATCGGCGTGCCGGCGCGGCCCGGCGCCTTGGCGCCGTAGGCGATCGCCACAAAGCCCGCTTTGGTCGCGTTCAGCGTGTAGCGGCCGGCCGGCAACAGCGTGAAGACGTATCGACCCTCGTCGTCGGTCATCGACGACCGGGCTCCCGTGCCCTGGCCGACGAGGCTGACCCGCGCGCGACGAACGGGTGTGCCGGCGTCCCCCGTGACGATCTGGCCGAGAATCATCGCGGTGCCGGTGGGCTGCTGAGTGGCCGCGTCGCGTGCCGCCTGTCCGGCGCCCCGGCCGGCCCCGCCCGCGCGTCCGCCCTGCTGGGCCGCGCCCCCCTGCTGTGCGTGGGTCACGGTGAGGAGAAGGCTGACGGCGCCCGCCAGGGCCAGGAAGTACAGGGAGGGTCGGTTCTGCATGCTTGTCCTATTCTTACTGCCTTACGCCCGGCGGGCCGCACACGTTTAGACCGGCCGGAGGCCGGTGGTGGTAAATTGCCGGGTCATGTCGTCTCCTCTGCTCACGGCCAAGCCGTCGGTGTTGCGGTGTTCGCGGTGCGGCCGCTTTGTCGATTGGGCCGACGCCCGGCTGCAACTGGTGTGCGGGTGCCGCGCCCATGTGGAACTGCCGCCGGTGACCGTGCGGCCGTGCGAGGACGCCGATCGCCAGGCGGTGCTGGATTTGTTCGAGCGTGACTTCGGTTCGACGCGCGTGGGCGCGTTCGAGACCGAGCACGCGCTGGCGGATGTGCCCGCGCTGGTGGCGACGGTCAAGGACGGATTGCTGGCGGGAGCGCTGGCGTACCGGATCGACGGGGAGACGTTGCAGATGCTGGCGCTCGCGACGGACCCGATGTGGCAGCGCTCCGGCGTGGGCGGGCACCTCGTGGCGCGGGCGGAAGTCCTTGCGGGCGAGGCCGGATGCCGGCGGGCGGTGCTTGCGACGTCGAATGACAACCTGCCGGCGTTGTACTTCTACCAGCGCCAGCACTACCGCGTGGCGTCGGTGGCGATTGGGTCACTCGTCGCCCGCGCCGCCGGACGGCCTGGATTTGCCGGCATCCACGTGCGCGACGAAATCCGGCTGGAGAAGGATCTGTAGTTCCGCCTCAGTGCAGGAACTGATCGAGCGCGCCGATCGTGACCAGCCCCAGGGCGATCAGGATGACCTGCTGCAGCGCGCTTGGGCCCGTGTCTCCGCGATGGAGGTGCGGAATCAGGTCGGACATCGAGACGTACAGGAAGTTGCCGGCCGCAAAGGCGAGCACGTACGGAAGCAGCAGCGGCACCGCGGATCCCACCAGCAGCATGACCGCGGCGCCGAGCAGGCCGCCGATGGCCGACATCGCGTTGAGCATCAGGGCCTTGCGGCGGGAATGTCCCGCGGCCAGCAGGATGCCGAAGTCGCCGGCCTCCTGCGGAATTTCGTGGGTGATGGCCGCCAGCGCCGTCCAGATGCCAAACGGCACGGAGACGAGCGTGGCCGCGGCGATCGTGACGCCGTCGACAAATGTGTGCACGGCATCGCCGACGATCACGAGCGTCGTGGTGCTGCGGTGCACCACGCAGTCGTCCACATCGTGGCAGTGGCGCAGCAGGACGAGCTTCTCGAGAATGAAGAACGTCAGGATGCCGCCCAGCAGCGCGGCGAACGCGCGCGAGGGCGGCAGGCTCTCGAGCGCGCGCGGCATCAGGCCGAGCGCCGCGGCGCCAAGGAGGGTGCCCACCGCGTACGAGACGAGCGAGGGGACCACACGCGCGCGGGTCCTGGCCCCGAAGAGCAGCAGGCTGCTGGCCACGAGCAGGCCGCCGATGCTGCCGGCCGCGGAGAGCCCGAGCGCCGCCGCCCAGACAAGTGAGGAATCAGACACGCCTGATTAGGGTATCCCTAACTGGCGATGAATCCGCGACGCGCCCGCACGAGGTACCCGCCTTTTTTCACGCGGACCTCGATCGTGTGCCAGCGCCCATCTTTCGGCGCGGAGGAGGCGTAGCCCAGGAAGTACTGCTGGCTCAATTCACCCGCGATCCCCGCCGTCGCGGGGTCCAGATCCTGTGCGGAGTAGATGATCTCCGTCCGGCCGCCGCTGTCGTCGGTCATGGCCCGCAGGGCGTCCGCGTTGACGCGGTCGGTGGACCCGCCCGTGCGCGCGGGCGCGGAGCGCACCGGTGGCGGTGGCGCTGCCGGCGCAGGTGCCGGGGTCTTGCGACCGGGAAATGGTGACGGCCGTGGCGGCTGACGCGCCTGTCCGGACCGCGACGACGTCGTGCGCGAGGCGGCCGGCGGCGGCGTCCCCGACGCGTCGATGCCGATCGCGTAGACGAGGACCTCGCTCTCCTGAATCAGGCGCGTGAGTTCCGGCACGCGGATCTGGCTGCTGGTGTCCTGGCCGTCGGAGATCACGAC
>JANLHE010000548.1 GCA_024653875.1 Acidobacteriota bacterium | reverse complement strand
GGCGTAGCCGGCAAGCGACACCACGCCTTCCTGAATGCGCGCGCCGCCGGAGTCGTTGAGCCCGACCACGGGCGCGCCCATCTTCATCGCCAGGTCCATTACCTTGACGATCTTCGCGGCGTTGGTTTCCGAAAGCGAACCGCCGAACACCGTGAAGTCCTGCGCGAAGGCGTAGACCGGGCGCCCGTCCACGCGGCCGTGGCCGGCGACCACACCGTCACCGGGCACCAGCTCCTTCTCCATGCCGAAATCACGGCAGCGGTGCGTGACCAGCTTGTCGAGTTCCTCGAACGTACCGGCGTCAAACAGCAGGTCCACGCGCTCACGCGCCGTGAGCTTGCCGCCTTCGCGCTGCCGGCGCAGGCGGTCTTCGCCGCCGCCCAGCTCCGCGCGCCGCTCAAGCTCCGCGAGACGTTCGTGGGGCGTGGTCACGCGCGCCCGGCCTGGGCCTTCTCCCAATCCTTGAGGAACTTCTCCAGGCCGATATCGGTGAGCGGGTGCTTGAAACACGCCTCCACGACCGAGGCCGGGCAGGTGCACACATCGGCGCCCATCCGGGCCGCCTCGACGATGTGCATCGGGCCGCGGACGCTGGCAACCAGCACTTCGGTCGAGAAGTGGTGCGCCTCGAAGATGTCCACGATCTGCCGGATGAGTCCCATGCCGTCCGACGCGATGTCGTCGAGCCTGCCCACGAACGGGCTGACGTAGGCCGCCCCGACCTTGGCCGCGATGAGCGCCTGCGTGGCGGAGAAGATGAGCGTCACGTTGACGCGAATGCCCTCCGAGGCCAGCACCTTCGTGGCGCGCACGCCCTCGCGGGTGAACGGCACCTTGACGACCACGTGGGGATCGATCGCCGCAAGGTCGCGGCCCTCGGTCACCATGGCCTCCCACTGGGTGGCCACCACCTCGGCGCTCACCGGTCCCTGCACCACGTTGCAGATGGCCTTGATGATCGCGCGCGCGTCGCCGCCCTCCTTCGCCATCAGCGACGGGTTGGTGGTCACCCCGTCGATGATGCCCAGCGGCACCAGGGCCTCGATCTCCTTCAGATTGCCGGTGTCGAGAAAGAGCTTCATTGCAACACTACTCCGTTGGTCAGCGCGCCCACGCCTTCGACGTGGACCGTGACCGAATCCCCCGGCACAATCGGACCGATGCCCGACGGGGTCCCCGTCGAGATGATGTCACCGGGCAGCAGCGTCATGATCGACGTGATGAAGGTGATGAGTTCGGGAATGGTGAAGATCAGCTCGCGGGTGCGGGAATCCTGCCGCAGGTGCCCGTTGACGTAGCCGCGCACGCTCAAATCGCGTCCGTCCAGGCCCATCGCCACGCACGGCCCGATCGGCGCGAACGTGTCAAACCCCTTGCACCGCGTGTACTGGCCGTCCTTGTTCTGCAGGTCGCGCGCCGTGACGTCGTTGACCGCAATCAGCCCCAGCACGTAGTCCTGCGTGTGCTGCAGCGGCACCCGGTGCGCGCGCTTGCCGATGACGATCCCGAGTTCCGCCTCGTGGTCGATCCGGCCCGCCCACCCCGGCGACTGAATCACCTCGCCGGGACCGATGACGGCCGTCGAGGGCTTGATGAACAACAGCGGCTCGGGCGGCAGCGGCTTGTTCTGCTCCGCGGCGTGGTCCTTGTAGTTCAATCCGACGCAGACAATCTTCGACGGCTGCACCGGGGCCAGCAGGCGCGCGCCCTCGGCGCCGATCTCGGCCCCTTCGGACCACGCGCCATAAATGTCGCCGGTCACCAGCCGCCAGGCGCCATCCCGTTCCACCGCGTAGCGCGGCGCGCCGTCATGTTCGATTCGATAGAGTTTCTTCATTCGTCTACTTCCCTGCCGGAGCGTCACGCTCCACGATTTTCCGGTTGGACAGCGCGCTGGGATTGCCCGCGGCGTCGACGGCGATGACCGCGTAGACGTACCGCACGCCGGTCCGCGTGGTGGTGTCGGCCCACTGCAGCGCCGTCACCGGCTCCTTCGTCAGTTGCTGCATGTGCTCACCGGCGCCTTCACCGCGCAGCACATGGTATCCGGCCAGGTCGGCCGCCGTCACGGCATCCCACAGCAGCGTGACCTCGGTCCCCCCCGATGACACCGCGTCCAGGCCCGTGGGCGCGGGCGGGGGAAACGTGTCCACCGGCGTCTCGCAGACCGGCCCGGCCGTCGGGCTCTCGGTGGACATCGCGCCCCAGCGAATCACGCGGCGCACCACAAAGCAACGCTCGACGCCAAACACCAGCGGGGTGGACCACGTTCCGGCGATGATGGGCGCCGCCACCACGGGCGCGGGTTGCTCGTCGCCGCCGCGCGTAGTTTCCACGACGGTAACCGGCGCGCCCACGTCGTGCGTCGTCCAGGTCAGCGTCAGCGTGGACTCCGTGTAGGTGAGCACCGGCGCCCCGGGCGCCTCGGGCGCGGGGCCGAACGGCACCGCGATCATCGCCGAGGCTGGACCGGGCCGGCGCCGGTCAGACACCCCCACCGCCACGTAGTACCGCGTGGGCAGCGTGACCGGCATGAACGGCACCACCAGGCCGGACGGCGCCACCGGCAGCCACACGGGCCGCCGCGCGGCCACACGCGCCTGCTGGGCGCGCGTGGGCGGCGGGGCGTTGGTCGCCGCGGCGGTCACCGTCTCGCTCCAGACGGCGATCTCGCCGGGCGCGGGTCGCGGATCGGGCGGCCCCGCAAGGATGGCAGCCGCCGGCTGCGCCGTGGCGTCCCCGGCGGGCTCCGGCGCGGACGGCCGCACGGCAATGCTGGCGACCAGCGCCTCGCGCCGCACCAGTTGCTCGAGGGTCGGCGGCTCCGCGTCCATGGGCAATGTCCGCGCGTAAATCTCGATGCGCGCAATCGTCAGGGGCGCCGTGGGGTCCTGGCTGGTGGCCGGCACGACCATTCGCAACGTCACCCGGTCGCCGACGCGCTGGGCGGCGAATTCGGTTGGCGCCATCGGGACGGGCCGCAACGGAGGCAGGGGTGGCCCCTTCGACCCGCAGGCGGCCGGCACGACGGCGACCAGCGCCAACGCCAGAAGGAGGACGTGTCGTTTCACAGGATGTATCGCGACAAATCGTCGCTCTTGGCAATATCGGCCAGCATGCGGTCCACGTACGGCGGGTCAATCGTAATCGATTGGCCGCCCAGATCGGGCGCATGAAACGACACCTCGTCCAGCAGCCGCTCCATCACCGTGTGCAGGCGCCGCGCCCCGATGTTCTCCGTGCGGTCGTTCACCAGCGTCGCCAGTTCCGCCACGCGGGCGATCGCGTCCGGCGTGAATTCCAGGCGCACGCCTTCGGTGGCCATCAGCGCGATGTACTGCGTGATCAGCGCGCTGCGCGGCTCGGTGAGGATCCGGATGAACTCGTCACGGCCCAGCGCGTCGAGTTCCACGCGGATCGGAAACCGGCCCTGCAACTCGGGAATCAGGTCCGATGGTTTCGAGACGTGAAACGCGCCGGCCGCAATGAACAGGATGTGGTCGGTCTTCACCATCCCGTGCTTGGTGTTGACCGTGGTGCCTTCCACGATCGGCAGGATGTCCCGCTGCACGCCCTCGCGGCTGATGTCGGGTCCGTGCCCGCTTTCCTTGCCCGCGATCTTGTCGATCTCATCCAGGAAGATGATCCCGGAGTTCTCCACCCGGTCGATCGCGGCCTTGGCGACGCCTTCCATGTCGATCAGTTTCTGCGCCTCTTCCTGCGTGAGATGCTCGCGGGCCTCGGACACGGGAAACGATCGCCGCCGCGTCTTGCCCTGGAACAGCCCCGGCATCATGTCGCGCAGGTTGACGCCGATCTCTTCGACGGAGGACCCGGCAATCACCTCGAACGACGGCATCGCGCGCTGCGCGACGTCAATCTCGACCGTCTTGGTGTCCAGCTTGCCGGCCCGCAACTGCTCGCGCAGTTTTTCCCGGGTGGACGACGCGTGGTCGCGCGCCAGCTGTTCATCGTGGGATCCGGCGCCGAATCCCGTCGCCGCGGATGACGGCGATGGCGGCAGCAGCAGGTCCAGCAGGCGTTCCTCGGCGGCCTGCGCCGCCTTCGTGCGCACCTCCACCTCGCGCTCCTCGCGAACGAGCTTGACGGCGATCTCCACCAGGTCGCGCACCATCGATTCCACGTCCCGGCCGACGTAGCCGACCTCGGTGAACTTCGACGCTTCGATCTTGAGGAACGGCGAGTGCGCCAGCTTGGCCAGCCGCCGCGCGATTTCCGTCTTGCCCAC
>JANLHE010000547.1 GCA_024653875.1 Acidobacteriota bacterium | reverse complement strand
CCGAAGGCGCTTGCCGTGTGACCCTGTCTGGCCACCACGCCGTCAAGGCCGTCGGCGATGCGGCTGGTCAGCCAGAGCGCGAGTCCGGACAGCGGATGTCCGAACGCGATGGCCACGCTCGCGCCGATCGCGATTACAAGACCCGTCCAGGTGATTGTCAGCGGCGTGACACGCCTCGCCACGCAGGCCCGCGCGAGGGGGCCGGCCGCGGCGTCGAAGCGTGCGCGGACAAGTTCGTCGAACATTGGTGCTGATATTGTCTGTCGACAGGTGATTGTGTGACGACCCTCGTTGATGTGGCCGGGTTTGCGGCCGTACTTGCCGTGGTGCTGGGCGGCGCGTTCCATCGATCGCGGGGTGACGAGGACTTCCTGGTCGCCAACCGCCAGCTCACGTTGTTCCCGCTTGTGGCCACGCTGGTCATGACCGAGTTCAACACCAGCACGTTACTGGCCTTCAGCGCGGTGGGGTATGTCGCCGGCCCGATGGCGATGGCCCTGCCGCTGGTCTTCCTCATCGGCTTGTCGTTCTATACCGCGACCGTGGCCCGGCCGTGGAAGCGGTTCGACCGGCTCTCGGTGGCCGAGCTGTTCAGCGCGAGATACTCACCGGCACTCGGGCGCCTGGCCTCCGTGCTGCTGCTCCTCGCGATGCTCGGATTCGGGGCCACCTACGTGAAATCGCTCGGGTTGCTCTTCTCGCCGTTCGTGCCGGACTGGCCGATGTGGCTCACGACCGGTGTGCTGACGCTCGTGGTGCTGGCCGTCGCGCTGCCGGGCGGACTCGTGTCCGTGGTGCGCAGCGACATCTCGGCCTTTGTCCTCACGCTGATCCTGGTGCCGGCGCTGTTGGCGATTGGCGCCTGGCACGGCGCCGACGTGGGTGGACTGGCCTCCACGTTTGACGCGTCGCAGCTCACGGTGAATCCGGTCGCGCAGTGGAACCACCAGGCGCTGCCATTTCGCTTTGTGACGACTCTGATCGCGCTCACGTGTTTCACCTACATTGCCGCGCCCTGGTACGGGCAGAAGATCTTCGCGGCGCGCGACGAACGCACCGCGTTCCAGGCCGTGGCTTGGGCGGCGGTGTTGGTCTTTGTCCTGTACGGCGGCCTGTCCCTGGCGGCGGCGTACCTGCGCGTGACCGGCGTCGCGCTCGACGACCCGCAGCGCGCGGTGCCGGTGATGCTGACGACGTGGTTGCCGGCGGGCGTGCGCGGCGCGGGATTCGCGCTGCTGTTTGCCGCGGCGCTGACCACGCTGGCCGGCGTCTGGACGGCGATGGGCGCGATGGTGGCGGCGGACTTCGGATGGACCGGCGCGCGGCATGTGCGTCGCCAGCGCCAGATTGTGGCCACCTTCGCGGTGCTGCACTGGATCGGCGGCGCCACGCTGGTCGACAACATTCTCGATCGCCTTATCCTGGCGAACATTCCCGTCGTGGCGTTGTCGTTCTCGCTGCTCGCCGGGTTCCACTGGCCGCGCGCGACCACGGCCGGCGCATGGGCCAGCGTCGTGGTCGGCTGCGCGTGGGGCGTGGGCTGTTTCGTTCTCGTTGGCGAGGCCGGCGGGTACACGTGGCCGTGGGCGATGTACGGCATCCCGCTCATCTTCGCGACCGGCATCGTCGTCTCGCTGGCGACGGCCCGGGCCGATGATGCGAGAATGGCCGCTGCATGCGTTGGACCGGATTCCTGACCGCGCGGCCGCGCCGCCACGATCTGTTGGCGCTGGCGATGACCCTGTTTCTGTTCGTGTTCGAGTCCACCCTGCTCGGAACGCCCTACAGGTTCTATTTCAACGACGTCTTCAGCCGGGGCGTCGGGTGGGCGGTCTTGCGGGTCGGCGGCGTGCTGGCCAGCCTGTTCATTCTGACCGTGATCTTCCGCGCGTCCTTGGCTGCCACGCGCGGGTGGCGCATCGGCTCGGCCTTGCTGTTCGGCCTGGTGGTGGCTGCGGAGTACGGGTACGTCAATGCCACCGGCGGCTTTCTCAACGCGCACGACATCCGCGTGGCGCTCGCCGACTCGATTGACGGTCTGCCGATGATTCAGTTGCATTGGAGCGGCCTGGCCCTGGTGCCGGCGGCGGTGTATGCCGTGCTCCTCGCCCTGGCGGGCCCACCGCGCGCGAGTGGACACGCGCGCCGGTTGGCCGCCGCGCTGGGGCTGGCCCTCGCGCTGCACTCGGCGTACGCAGCTGCCATCTACATCCGCGGCGACGAAGACGACGGTCTCCGCGAGGAACTCGCGCCCCCGATGCTGTCGCCGCAGGCCTTCCTCCGGTCGGCAACGATGCTCGTGTGGAACCGCACGTCCCGGTGGTATTTCTCCACACATTACGGCGGGCGGCAGACACTCTCGATCGCCAGCGAGGCCATACCCACACGGCATGTGGTCCTGGTCGTCGACGAATCGATCCGCGGCGATCATCTCAGCGTGAACGGTTACGCGCGGCCCACGACGCCGTGGCTGGACGAGATGGCCCGCGCCGGACGGCTCGGGACCTGGGGCGTTGTCTCATCCGCGACGTGGACGTCCAATGACTCCGTCCTGTGCATGCTGACGGGCATCACGGCGCTGCCCGACCGCACTCGCCGGACGCTGACCGCGCCCACCATCTTCCAGTTCGCCAAGGCGATGCGCTACCAGACGCACTTGTTCGACGGCGGTGCGCGGCAATTGCGGTTCGG
>JANLHE010000373.1 GCA_024653875.1 Acidobacteriota bacterium | reverse complement strand
CTCGTTCAGGCCTGCCGGATCGGGTTTGCGAGGCGCCGGACCGTCACCGCCGATCACGCGAACGAAGTGCGAAGACCATCCAAACGCCTCCACCAGTTGCCGCGAAGGCGCCAGCGGCTTGTTCGTCAGCAGGGCCAGCGTGGCAACGGACCGCGCGGCGGCCAGCATGTCGTCGATCCCCGGGTACGGCCGTGTGGTCGCAAGCAGCCTGGGGCCATAACACTCGTGAAAACGCTGCAGGGCCTGGTCCAGGTCAGCCTCGACCCCGGCAGCCGCCAGGGCTCGTTGCACGAGCACGCGGGCACCCTCACCGACCATCAGCACCACCTGATCGCGTGGCAGCGGCGCCGCGCTGTAGGACGCCAGGACCGCGTTGGTGCTGTCGGCCAGGTCCTGCCGCGAATCCACCAGCGTCCCGTCAAGATCAAACACCACAAGCGTCATCAGTCAGGCCTCGATTTTGCTTAGGATACAGGTATGGCCGTTTTTCGCCCCCTCCTGATGACAGCGACAACGCTGACCCTGAGTGTTGCCGCTGCCCTTCCGCTCGCAGGACAGGGCAGCCAGCAACAGCCCATTTTCAGGTCCGCCACGCGGACCGTGCCGATCTATGCCACGGTGACCGATGCGCAGGGCCGGCTCGTGCCGGACCTGGAACAAAAGGACTTCGAGGTCTTCGACGACGGCACACGCGTGGACGTATCCCTGTTTGAAAACGTGGTCCAGCCCATCACCGTGGTGGTCATGCTCGACACCAGCGGGAGCATGACGATGAACCTGGAGTTGCTGAAACAGGCGGCCACCCAGTTTGTGATTCGCCTGCTGCCCGACGATCGCGCGCGCGTGGGCAGCTTCAGCGACAAGATTCGCGTCTCGCCTCCGGACTTCACCGGCGATCGCGATGAACTGATGCGCATTCTGCGCGAGGACATTCAGTTCGGGAATCCGACGGCGCTGTGGGACGCGACCGAAGCCAGCATGGAAGCGCTCAAGGACATGCAGGGCCGTCGCGTGGTGCTGGTCTTCACCGACGGCGCGGACACGTACAGCCGTCGGAGCCAGGGCGACATCCTGACGCGCGCCCGCGCCGAGGAGTTCATGATCTACGCCATCGGCCTGCGGTCGCAGATGCGCGGGCAGGGCGTCACGCGGCCGGATCCCGGCCTGAGAAAGGTCGCCGAGGAAACCGGCGGCGGATACTTCGAGTTGCGCCGCACCGACGAGCTCAATTCCACGTTTACCCGCGTCGCCTCGGAACTGCACAGTCAATACGCCCTGGGCTTCACGCCCCAGGCCATGGACGGCAAGGTCCACAAGCTGGAGGTGCGGGTGACACAGCCCGGCCTCGTGGCCCGCGCCAGAAAGAGTTACGTCGCCAAATGACACGCCTGCCCCTCGCCGTGCTGGTCTCCGGCATTCTCGGGCTCACCGCCGGTCCGCCCTCCCCGGCCGCGCTCACGCGGAATGGCCAGCAGCAACCCACGTTCCGCGCCGGCACCCGCACCGTGCCGGTCTACGCCACGGTCACGGACGGCGAGGGCCGGCTGGTCCCCGATCTCGAGCAGGCGGACTTCGAGATCTACGATAACGGCCAGAAGCAGGACATCTCGATCTTCAGCAACGAGACGGTGGCGTTCTCGGGCGCGCTCGCGCTCGATACCAGCGCCAGCATGACGATGAACATCGAGTTCGTGCAGGAGGCGGCGGTGCAGTTCGTGGTACGGATGCTGCCGGAAGACAAGGGCATCATCGGCTACTTCAACTCCAAGGTGCAGTTTGGCCCGGAGTTGACGGCCGACCGCGACCGGCTCGTCAGCCACATCCGCAACAACATGCAGGTGGGCAATGAAACGCGCCTGTGGGACGCGGTCAACGGCGCCATGGATCAACTGGCGGACGCCCCTGGACGGAAAGTGGTGGTGGCGCTGACCGACGGCGAGGACTGGGGCAGCAAGCTGGGTGATGGCGACGTCAGGGAACGCGCGCAGCGCGAGGACGTGATGGTCTATGCCATCGGCATCGAGTCGTACTACCACAACGGTGAGCGATGGACGCTCACGCGCCCCGGCCGGTCCTTCCGGCGCCTGGCGTCGGAAACCGGCGGCGGCTACTTCGAACTCAAGAAGAGCGCCGACCTGAACTCCACGTTCACCCGGGTGATTCAGGAACTGCACAGCCAGTACGTGCTCGGCTTCTCGCCGAAGGTCTTGGACGGCAAGAGCCACAAACTCGAGGTTCGCCTCACGAAACAGGGCCTCAAGGCCCGCGCCCGACAGAGCTATCTGGCGAAGTAGGGGACGGGAGTGTTTTCCACAGAAACAGCGGTTTCAGGGACAGGTCTCGGGTAAACTCCCGTCCGAGACCTGTCCCTGAAACCGCTG
>JANLHE010000544.1 GCA_024653875.1 Acidobacteriota bacterium | reverse complement strand
GGTGATCTCCACGCTGCCGCCGCCGATGTCGACGACCACCGCGGCCTGTCCGCCGACGCCCGAGGCGTAGGCGGCCGCCAGGTGGATCAGCCGGGCCTCTTCCGCGCCGGAGATGATGCGGACGCGGAGGCCGACCTGGTCGCGCACCATCGCCACGAAATCGCCGCCGTTTTCCGCCTCGCGGACCGCGCTCGTGGCGGTGGTGATGATCTCGTCCACCGCGTGGGACTCGGCAAGGCGCTTGAATGTGGTGAGCGTCTGCAGCGCCGCCGTGATGGAAGGCTCGGAGAGCCGGCGTCCGTCGAGCCCGCCCGCGCCCAGCCGCACCATGTCCTTTTCGCGATCCACGACCTCGAACGACAGATCGGGCCGGACACGCACGACGATCATGTGCACGGAGTTTGTGCCGATGTCGATCGCCGCGATTCGCATGAGTTTACGGGGGTGTTACACGTGCCGGGGCCGTTCGGGTCATGCTAGCACGGTGAGCGTGGACCGGCTGGCCCGTGCGTTGGACGAACAGGTGCGCCGCTTCGCGCGCGCGCTCGCCGGCGCGCGCCGTGGCGAGGTGGCGGGGGTGCATCAGGCGCGCGTGGCGTCCCGGCGCCTGCGGGAGATTCTGCCCGTGGCCGCGTGGGCCGGGCCGGGCGATCTGGCCGGCCGCGCGCGTGACGAAGTTCGGCGCGTGACGCAGCTCCTCGGACCGGTGCGCGAGTTGGACGTCACCCGCGGATATCTGGAGGACGCAGCGGCCCGGCACGCGTGGGAGCTGCCGGTGGTCGAGCACCTGCGGGAGGGACTGGCGCGTGATCGCCGGGAGCGGCAGGCCGCCGCGACGGCGGCCCTGCGCCAGGAATCGACGAAGCAGATGCTGCGCGACGTGCGGCAGGTGGTACGGGACCTTGCGGCGGCAGGGCACACGGCCGCCTGGGAGAAGAGACTTGATCGCCGCCGGAGGAAACGGGCGAAGGCGCTGGGGGCGAGCCTGGACGACCTGGGCACCCTCTACGTGCCCACGCGCCTGCATGCGGTGCGCATCGCCACGAAGAAGCTGCGGTACAGCCTGGAAGCCGACCGCGCCATCAGGAGAGCGGCCCTGACCAGCGACATTCGCACGCTGGAGTCCGCCCAGGAAGCCCTCGGCCACCTGCACGACCTGCAAATCCTGCAGGACCGCTTGCACCGCGCGGGGCGTGAGGCCGGCGCCACGCGCGCGCTCATGGCTCAGCTGCGGCGGATGAGCGCGGAACTCGAAGGGGAATGCCGCCAGTTGCACGCGCAGGTCCTGGCCCGCGCGGCGCGATGGCGACAACTGGCGGCGCGGCAGGCGGAGCGCTGACATGCCGACGCTCCTGCTGATCCGCCATGCGATCGCTGAACCTCGAGGCGGTGCGTGGCCCGATGACGCCCAGCGGCCGCTGACCGGCAAGGGTGCCTCGCGCATGCACGAGATCGCCAGCCGGCTGCAGGACCTGGGTGAAACGGCGGATCTGATTCTGACCAGTCCGTTGTCTCGTGCCACCGAGACGGCGGCGATGCTGGCGGACGCGTGGAAGCCAACGCCCCAGATTGTCGTCACCGAGGCGTTCGCTCCTGGACAGGCACCCGAGACGATGGCGGAGGCGCTGCGCGCCGCGCGCGGTCACGCGTGCGTGGCGGTGGTCGGACACGAACCAGGGCTTGGCGAATGGGCCGCGTGGCTGATCGGCGCGCGCGGGCCGCTGCCGTTCAAGAAGGGCGGGGTCGCGCGGATTGACGTGCCCGCGTGGCCGCCTTCGCGTAACGGGCAGCTGGTGTGGCTGGCCACGCCGGGTATGCTGCGCCCGGTCAGACGACGGTGCCGGACTTAACGACGCCGCCCTTGGGCACGATGATGAGGCCGTTGCGGATGTAGTAGCCGTCGCCGTCCACGTCCTGGAGGCCGCGGTCGTTCACCAGGCGGACGCCGTCGCCGATGCGCGCGTTCTTGTCCACGATGACGCCGTCGAGCACCGCGTTGCGCCCGATGCCGAGCGGGATGTCGCTCTCGCGGTCGTCGTACGTGTCCGCCCCGAGCAGGATCGAGCGCGTCACCTTGGAGCCGTGCTGGATCGACGTGCGGATGCCCACCACGCTCTCGCGGATCTCGCAGTTGTCCAGGTAACACCCTTCGGCGACGATCGCTTCGTCGAGCTGGCACTGGTGCAGCCGCGAGGCCGGCAGGAAGCGGGGCCGTGTGTAGATCGGCCGTGTCGGGTGAAAGAAGTTGAACGGCGCACCGCGGCGCGTCAGCATGAGGTTGACGTCGTAAAACGCCTGCACGGTGCCGACGTCGGCCCAGAACCCCCGATAAAAATGCGCCTGTACCCGATGGGTGCCCAGGGCGTTCGGAATGATCTCCTTGCCGAAGTCCACCGCCCGGTCGCGCGCCAGCACCTCGTGCAGGACGTCGCGCGAGAAGACGTAGATGCCCATCGAGGCCACGAACGGCTTCTCGGCCGTCAGCCCGGAGCCGGCCGCGCTCATCGGGGCCTGCCCACGCAGTTCTTCGAGCCGTGCCGCGTGGGGCTTTTCTTCAAATCCGACGATCTGGTTGCCGGGGTCGCACCGCAGGATGCCCATGTGCGTCGCCTCATCGGCGGTCACCGGCTGGGCGGCGATCGTGATGTCGGCATCCCGCTCGATGTGCGATTCGATCAGCTCGCCGAAGTCCATGCGATAGACGTGGTCGCCGGCGAGGATGAGGTAATACTCCGCGTCGATGCCCTTGAAGTGGCGCGCGGCCTGGCGGACCGCGTCGGCGGTGCCCTGGAACCACTGCTCACCCTCGGGGGTCTGTTCGGCGGCCAGCACCTCGACAAATCCCTCGGAAAACAGGTCGAGCCGGTACGTCTGCGCGATGTGCCGGTTCAGCGACGCGGAATTGAACTGGGTCAGCACATAGATGCGCTTGAGGCCGGCGTGCAGGCAGTTGCTGATGGGAATGTCGATCAGCCGGTACTTGCCTCCGAGCGGGACGGCCGGCTTGGAGCGCATGTGGGTCAACGGGAACAGGCGCGTGCCGCGCCCGCCGCCAAGGACGATTGTGAGGACGTCGAGCATCGGCCGCATTGTATCGCTGCTACAATGCCCCTGCTTGCGCTTCGCCTACCGCGCGGTTGGCAGTCCGGGGGACGTGTGGCCTTTCGATTCAGTCTGATTCCACGAGAAGAACAGTTCTTTGCCCTGTATAAGGCGACGACCGGCGAGATCAAGGTCGCCGCCGAGCATCTGAAGGAGATGCTGGCCACCGATCCTCCCGACGACTCGAAGGTGGACATCATCCGCGACGCGGAGCACCGGTGCGACACGCTGACGCACGACACAATCCAGCGGCTCCACCGGACCTTCATCACGCCGTTCGACCGGGAAGACCTGTATGCGATGGCCACGTCGCTCGATACGGTCATGGACGCCATCGACCACGCGGCGATGCTGATGCGGTTGTACCGGATTACCGTCGTGCCCGACGGCGCGCGACAGCTCGCGCACACGGTGACCCAGTCGGCCGACCGGCTCCACGCGGCGATGGAAGCGCTGTCGACGCAGTCGCCGGTGCATCCGCACGCGGTGGAGATCAACCGCCTGGAGAATGAGGCGGATCGCGCGTACGCCAAGGCGATTCAAGGCCTCTTCGAGACGGTCACCGATCCCATCGCGCTGATCAAGGCCAAGGACCTGCTCGACGTGCTCGAGCAGATTACCGATTGCTGTGAAGACGTGGCCAACGTCATCGAAGGCATCGTCGTGAAACACGGGTAAAGGGCATGGATACCGCACTGGTGACGATCGTCGTGGTGGTCGTCGTCGCCCTGATTTTCGACTACATCAACGGCTTTCACGACGCGGCGAATTCCATCGCCACGGTGGTGTCCACGCGGGTGCTGTCCCCCGGCCAGGCCGTGGTGTGGGCCGCGTTTTTCAACTTCGTCGCGGCCTTCTTCTTCGGGACGGCGGTGGCCAAGACCGTCGGCTCCGGCATGGTGGATCTGGACATCGTCACCTACGGCGTCATCCTGGCGGGCCTGGCGGGCGCGATCACCTGGAACCTCATCACCTGGTACTTCGGATTGCCGACCAGTTCCTCGCATGCCCTGTTTGGCGGCTACGCGGGCGCGGCCGTGGCGAAGGCCGGCTTTGGCGCGATCATCGTGGCGGGCTGGACCAAGACCCTGATCTTCATCGTGGTTGCGCCACTGATTGGCCTGGTCGTGGGATTGACGCTCATGACCAGCATCTTCTGGATCTTCAGGGGAACCACCCCCATGCGTGTGGACAGCTGGTTCCGGCGGCTGCAGCTCGTGTCGGCGGCGGCGTTCAGCCTGATGCACGGCGCCAACGATGCGCAGAAGACAATGGGCATCATCACCGGCGCGTTGTTCACCGGTGGCTACATTGCCACTTTTGATGTGCCGTTCTGGGTGATAATGACCGCTCATGCGGCGATCGGCCTGGGCACGCTGACCGGCGGCTGGCGCATCATCAAGACGATGGGGCAGAAGATCACGAAGCTGCAGCCGGTGGGCGGGTTTGCCGCCGAGACCGGCGCGGCGGTGGCGATCTACACGGCGACCGCGCTCGGCGTGGGCATCAGCACCACGCACACCATCACCGGCGCCATCGTCGGTGT
>JANLHE010000543.1 GCA_024653875.1 Acidobacteriota bacterium | reverse complement strand
TTGGGCGTGGCTGAATATGTACCGAGGCTCCTGGACGCGACCGCAGCCGGCCTCTTCCAGCAGTTGCCGGCCCTCTTGTTCGTGGGCCCGCGCGCCGCGGGGAAGACCACCACGGCAGCGCGGCATGCCCGGACGATTGTCCGACTGGACCGTGAGGCCGAAGCCCAGGCCTTTCGAGCCGATCCTGATGCCGCTCTGCGAGGACTTCCCGAACCGATCCTCATTGACGAGTGGCAGGTGGTGCCCGGTGTGCTCGGCGCGGTAAAGCGAGCGGTCGATGCCAGATCCGAACCCGGCAGGTTTCTCATTACCGGATCGGTTCGCGCAGAACTGGATGGCGAGTGGTGGCCCGGCACGGGTCGCGTGACCCGCCTCCCGATGTTCGGCATGACGACGCGCGAGCAGAAAGGCGCGGTTGCCGGTCTGCCGTTTGTCGATCGGGTAGCGGCCGGCCAGCCATTGACGCCGCCGTCAGACACGCCGGATCTTCGCGGCTACATCGATCAGATTCTCCAGAGCGGATTCCCGGAACCTGCGCTTCAGCTCAGCGGCGCGGCGCGTCAGCATTGGCTGGACAGTTACCTGGAGCACCTGTTGACTCGCGACGCTGAACAGCTTGAGGCCGGCCGCGACCCGGCCAGGCTTCGGCGGTATCTCAAGGCGTATGCGCTGAACACCGCGGGCGTGGTTGATGAGCGAACCCTCTTCGACGCCGCCGGAATAAATCGTAAGACGGCGGCGGCGTACGACCGTCTTCTCACCAACCTGTTCGTGGTGGAAGGACTGCCGGCGTGGACGTCCAACAGGCTCAAACGTCTGGTGCTTGGTGCGAAGCGGCATCTGGTCGATCCCGCACTCGCCGGCGCTGTGCTTCGGCTCGACACCAACGGCGTCCTTCGCCACGGTGATTTGTTCGGCCGGCTCCTCGAGAGTTTTGTAGTCTCACAACTTCGAGCGGAGGTGCCCGTCAGTGCCAGCCGTCCGCGTCTCTATCACGTGCGCCAGCAGCAGGGGCGGCTGGAAGTCGACATTCTGGTTGAGCTGGGTGGTGGCCGGCTGATTGCGATCGAAGTGAAGGCCGATGCGGCGCCGACCGTCCAGGCGGCCCGGCACCTGGTGACGATGCGTGATCGGTTCGAGCAGGAGTTCGTCGCCGGCATTGTCCTGCACACCGGGCCCCGGACCTACTCGCTCTCAGACCGCATCGTCGCCGCTCCGATTTCGACGTTGTGGAGCGGGTAGGGGAGTTGGCAATCCTCAATCCTCAACCCTCAATCTCTTTTGGGCGTATGATGCCAGCAGGGTGGTATGGACGCCGATCCTGGCGACATTGTTCAATCCGGCGATCGCCTCATCGTGATCGTCGGGAACTACGGCTCCGGTAAGACCGAAGTTGCCGTCAACCTGTCTCTGCAGCTGGCCCGCCGAGGCCTCCACATCCAAATCGGCGATCTCGATCTCGTCAATCCCTACTTCCGCTGTCGCGAAGCCTCCGTCCTGATGGAGGCCCACGGTATCCGCGTCGTCGCGCCTCCCGGCGCGCAGGCGTGGGCCGATCTCCCGATCGTCCTGCCAGAAATCCGCGGGATGTTGCACCCGCCGGCCGGCACTCTGTCGATCCTCGACGTGGGCGGCGATGACGTCGGCGCCCGGTCGCTCGCCTCGTTTCGTACGAGCATCGCCGACGGCGACTATCAGTTGTGGCAGGTCA
>JANLHE010000542.1 GCA_024653875.1 Acidobacteriota bacterium | reverse complement strand
CGCGGACGCCGTGGCGCTGTCGGCTGCGGAGCTGGTGGTGGTGTTCGGGTTGATCGTGCTGGTCACCGGTCCCCTGTGGGCGCGGAAGGCGTGGGGCGTCTGGTGGCAATGGGATGCCCGGCTGACGTCGTCGCTGGTGCTGTGGCTGATCTTCGTGTCGTACATGTTGTTGCGGCGCTTCGCCGGCGCCGGATCGGAAACGCTGGCGGCCGCGGTCGGCGTGTTCGGCATGGCCAACGTGCCGTTTGTGTACTGGTCGGTCAACGTGTGGCGCACGATTCACCCGAGCACGACCGTCGTGCGGTCGCTGGACCCCGAGATGCGCTTACCATTCTTCTGGTGCGTCGCGGCGTTTGTGTGCCTGTATGTGGCGCTGCTGTTGACGCGACTGCGGTTGGAGCAAAGCCGGACCGCGCTTGAGGCGGCCTACGCCGAGATTGAGGATTGAGGAGATTGCCGATGAAGGTGCTGAAGACGCTTGGCGTCCTGCTAGTGTGCGCGTGGGTGTCGATTCCCGTGTTGGCCCAGACGCAGCCTCCGCCGGCCCCGCCGGCCGCGACCGACGGGTTTATGCCGATGAGCGCCGCGGCGCCCCGCGAGGTCCTGCCCGCGACGCCGCTGGTGTTTTACGCCTACGCATTCGTGTGGCTGGCGCTCATCGTGTACGTCTTCACGATCTGGCGCCGGATGGCGCGCGTGGAGCAGGACCTCGCCGACGTGCAGCGCCGCCTGAAGGAAGGGCAGGACAGGCACTGATGGGCTCGATGACCTCGACGCATTTCCTGTTCATCCCCGCCGTCCTCCTGGTGGGCGTCGTGCTTGGCTGGATCATGGGGTCCCGCGCGGCGCGCGACGCGTTTGCCATGGAGCTCAAACGCCGCGAGGAACGCGCGAAGCGGACAGAGTCCAGGGTCCAGGGTCCTGAGGTCAGAGACCCCGCGCCAGGCGTTCTGCCAGGGCCGCGGGCAACCCCGCCGCGATGATTCTGGCCTGTGCCGCCGCGATGTCGTAGGTCACGCGGTGCAGTTCCAGCGTGCCGGCGCGCTCATCGAGCACCCCGAACGCCGCGCGCGAATCGCTGTCGCGCGGCTGGCCCACCGACCCGACATTCGCCAGCATGCGCCCCACTGAGGGCAGGGCCACCACCTGCAGCCCGTCGTCGCGGAGCAGTTCCTCACGCACCGCAAACCCCCGCGTCGTGAACACGCTGGGCACATGGGTGTGCCCGTGCAGGCAGATCGGGGCGCCGGCCGATTCAATCGCGCGGTGCGCGTCCATCGCGCCGGTCACGTAAAAATCCTCGTCAAACGGTGCGCCATGGCAAATCTCGAGCGAGTCGCCGAGACCGAGCGGCCCTTCCGGCAGCGCGGCCAGCCGCGTCAGGTCGGCAGGCGAGAGCCGGCGCCGCGTCCACTCGATGGCCTGCCGGGCCAGCGGGTGAAACTCCGTGGCCGGTTCCAGGCCCGCGCAGACCTTGTCGTGATTGCCGCGAATGGCCGCCGCCGGCGCGAGGGCGTCAAGCCGATGGAGTACTTCGGCCGGCGCCGCGTTGTACCCGACCAGATCGCCCAGCAGCAGGACGCGATCGATCCGCAGAAGGTCCGCCGCGCGCAGCACCGCGTCCAGGGCGTCGATGTTGGCGTGGATGTCGGCGAGAATCAGGCTGCGCACGAGACTAGGGCTCCTCGAACGGCACACCGATCGTCGGTGGAAAGGCGTGCAGGGCTTCGATGATTCGATCGGCCACCACCGCCGCGGAGGACCGCGAGGCGTTCACGCGCAGGTGGGCCATCCGGTAGGCCTCGGTGCGGGCGAGGTACAACCGCTCCAGCGCGGGACGATCGGCGGCCAGCGGACGCCGTCCGTCCAACGGGATGCGGGAAATCAGTTCGGCCAGCGGCACGTCGATCCAGACCGACGCGCCGTCCATGTTGATGGCCGCCCGGTTGTCGGGATCCGTGAACGTGCCGCCGCCCGTGGCCACGATGATGTGGCGCAGGGGCCGCAGCAACGCGAGCATCTCGCGCTCGGCGGTGCGGAAGTACGCCTCGCCGTGCTTCGCGAAGATCTCGGCAACGGTGGACTTCTCGCGAACCTCGATCAGGTGATCGATATCTTCCCACCGCCAGCGCAGGCGCGTGGCCAAGTGGCGGGCCACGGTGCTCTTGCCAGACGCCATGAAGCCCACGAGGTAGATCTTGTCGACGGTCATGCGATCAACTGCCGCAGGTCGCGCGCGAAGGTCGGGTACGACACCGCCACGCTTTCGGCGCTGTCGATGCGCGTGGGGCCGGACGCCCCGAGGCCGACGATCGCAAACGCCATGACGAGGCGATGGTCACCCACGGCGTCCGCCCGGCCGCCGGCCGCCCGCGCGCGCCCGTCGATGACAAATCCATCGGGGCGCTCGTCGGCGGACACGCCCAACGCGCGCAGGCCCGTGACCAGGGCCGTGATGCGGTCGCTCTCCTTGACCCGCAGTTCCGCGGCGCCCGAGACCTCAAGGCGCCGGCCCGCGGCCGCGCACGCCGCGATGATCGGCAGTTCATCGATGAGTCCGGGCACTTCCGCGGCCTCGATGACGGCATCTTGCCGGTCGCCGTACGTCACCGTGATCGTGCCGACCGGTTCGGCACCTTCCAGCGAGTCCTGTGCGACAAAGACCTGCGCGCCGAGCCGGGTCAGCGCCGCGAGGAACCCGAGTCGCTGCCGATTGAGCGCGACCCCGTGAATCCGGACCGATGACCCGGGAATGGCCGTGGCGGCGGCTGCCCAGACGGCGGCCGACGACGGATCGCCGGGCACGCGCAGCACGGCGCGCGCCGGCGTGGCCCGCTGCCCGCCTGCGACCCGCACCTCCAGGCCCTCCACCGCACACGTCAGGCCGAACAGGGGCAGGGCACGTTCGGTGTGGTCACGGGTCGCGGCCGGTTCGATCACGGCGGTCTCGCCGGAGGCATGCAGGCCCGCGAGGAGAATCGCGCTCTTGATCTGGGCGCTGGGCACGGGCGGCGTCCAGCGGATGCCGTGCAGCGACCCTCCGTCGATGGTCAGGGGGGCGCGGCCGTCGTGCGAACCTACGCGCGCGCCCATGGCCGTGAGCGGGTCAATCACGCGCCCCATGGGCCGTCGCTGCAGCGACGGGTCACCGACGAGCGTGGAGCGGAACGGGTGTGCGGCAAGCAATCCCGCCAGCAGGCGCATCGTGGTCCCTGAGTTCACCGCGTCGAGCGGCGCGCGGGACGGCGTCCACCCGAGGTAACCCCGGCCCGTGACGGCCACCTGGTCCGATCCCTCCTGCACCACATCCACGCCCAGTGCCCGCATACAGGACACCGTCGCCGCGACGTCGGCGCCCGAGCAGAGGTGTGCGATCACGGACCGGCCCGGGGCCAGTGCCGAGAGCAGGACGTAGCGGTGGGAAATCGACTTGTCCCCGGGGACCGTCAATTCGCCACGCACGGCACGGACAGGAGCGATGGTGAGTTGGTGCATTTCCAATGAGAGACTTGTGACGAGCCAGCTTAATATGTTACTTAACGCACGCCCGTGATGATCGACCGCCACGTGATTCGT
>JANLHE010000540.1 GCA_024653875.1 Acidobacteriota bacterium | reverse complement strand
CTGGGCTTCACGTCCAAGCGGTTCACCGACGCGCGCCTGGTGCTGCGCCCCGGCAAGAAGCACCGGTTCCGCGTGCAATACACCCCGGTGAGTTACAGCGGGGATACGACCCTGAATCGCGACATCGTGTTCAACGGCATCCTGTACCCCGTCAGCATGCCCGTGCAGGCCACGTTCGACTGGAAAGTCTGGCGGTTCGGCTACGAATACGACTTCCTCTACACGGACCGCGGGTTCCTCGGGATTCTGATGGAGGCCCGGTACACGCAGATGAACGCGAGCCTTCTCTCGCCGGTCAACAACGAGTACACCAGGGCCAAGGCGCCGCTGCCCGCGCTGGGTCTCGTCGCGCGCGTGTATCCCCTGCGCAGCCTGTCGATCACGGCTGAAGCCAGCGGCCTGCGGCTTCCGAACATCGATGACAAGTACGAGGCGAACTATCTGGATCTCGATGTCTACGGCACCTTCAACTTCACGCACAACTTCGGCGTGCAGGGCGGGTGGCGCCGCATGCACTCGTACCTGAGAGTGGAAAACGACACCGGCGACATCACGTTCCAGGGCTTCTGGTTCGGTGGCGCGATTCGCTACTGAACCCACACGCCCAGAGAGCGCGTGTCGGTGCCGCCCGAGGTCGCCGATGGCTGGAACCCTGACGCGGACGTGATGGTCAGCGGCCATGCGCCCCGCGCGTCGGCCGCCGGCAGGCCCACCACGCGCTCCTGCCCCGCCGCCATCGACACCACTTCCTGCCACGCACCCGAGCGGATCGTCACGGTATTGGCGGCGCCGCCGTTCCGCAGGAGGAGCACGCGCGTCCGCCCGGCAAACCCGGCGCCCTGGCTGAGCACCACGCCGGCGGTGCGTCCGCCCTTGACCCAGAACCCGGCCGCCTCCACGAACACGTTGTCGTCGCGGAAGAACGCATCGGTCTCGCGCCACCTCGCATGGAGGCGCGCGAACCCACGCGAGGCGTCCGCGGTTGACGCGGGCACCAGGGCGGCGTCCAGCGCTCGCGCGGCCTCGGGGCTGGACGCCGCCACCACCAGCACCGCCGCCCCGGCCGGGAGGGTGACGGCCAGGTCCCGCCGCGTCGTCAACGCGAGCGTGAATCGATACAACGGCTCTGCCGATCGCCCGATCCGGATGACGACATCGCCGGACATGATCCGTCTCGACGACACGTCCAGCCGATAGGCGCCAGCCGGCACATTGGCCACGGCCATGACCACGGCGGACGGGCGATCCGTCAGCGGCGCCTCATCGGCGCGAATCCACAGCGGGTTCCGGACCGCATCCCATCGCCGCACCGTCGCGCCCGCCTCGTAGACGGCGCGGCCCTCACCCGCGGCCGCGTGCACCTGCAGCTGGGCACGCGACGGATCCACTGGCGCGCTGCCGGTGAACCGCCAGCCGGTATCGGCCATCACCATGGTGCCCATCAACAGCCACACCGCCACGGCCAGCCGCACCAGGACGGCGTCGCGCGCGGCCAGGCGCGCCGCCGCGCGAACCACCAGCCACAGTCCGGACCACACCGCCCACACGGCGACAATCAGACCGGCGTGCCGCAGGAACGCGGCCTCGCCGTTCCAGAAGAAGCTCGGCCACGCGCGCGGCAGGTTGACCACCGGGTTCAGCCACTCGAGCCACGCGGCCTGCCCATCACGGGCATTCCAGGCCATCGCGCCCCGCTCCACCGCCAGCACCATTGCCGTCGTCGCCAGCGAGACAGCCAGCAGGGCCAACAGCGCGGACCGGCCAGCCGGCGTCGAGCGGGACCACACCACCGCGAGCGGCACGGCGAGTAACGGCACCGCCGCCGTGAGGAACCGCGCCGGCAATCCGGGGACGCCGGCCCACCACATCCAATAACCGGACGCCGCCATGGCGTAGAGCAACAGGCTGCCGAGACAGATCGCGCAGAGCAGCCGCCAGGCGCGCGGCGCCCGCATCACCACCGCGGCCCCGGCCACCGCCAGCACGGGCGCATACGTCAGCAGGCCGAACTGCTGATCGACAAACAACCCCGCAAGGGCGCCCCAGATCCATGAACGCAATTCCGGATGCGGGCCGTAGGGCACGCGCGGGTCGGCCGTGCCGTAGATCACGAAAAACGACCACAGCCACAGGAGCGCGCTCAGGAGCGGCACCGCCACGAACGCGCCGGCGCGTCGCCATCGCCCGGCCATCGGACGCCCCGTGTCCGCCAGTACCGCCACGGCGATCGCCACGCCGAGCAGGCCCGCCAGCACGCTGAATCGGGTATGCAGCCAGGGCAACGCGGCCAGCAGGGTCGAGACCACCACCAGCCCACGCGGCCTCACGTCTCGCACCGATATCAACAGCCAGACACCCGCGGCCACCGCGCACGCGCCGGGTGCATCCGGAAACACCATGGCGCTCAACACCGCCATCGTCGTCGAGCCGACGACCGCCGCCCACGCGAACCACGCGGCGGACACGTCGCCGGTCAGCCGCCACGCCGAGCGCCACACAAGCGCGCCGGTGACCGCGAACACGAGCACCAGCGTCACCTGGGCGCCCCGGAATCCCATCAGCGCAAAGCCGGGCAACACCAGCGCGGAGACCCCGGGCGCGTGGATGGAGTAGATGGCGCCGTTCTGCCCGCGCACCAGATAGTCCGGCGCGATGGTGCCGCCGAAGTACGCGGCATAGTCGCGCGCGGCGTGGTTGTTTTCAATCTGGAGGTCGCCGTCCTGCAACAGGCTCTGCGTGATGACGAGGTAGTGCGGCTCATCGCCGTCGGGCACGCGGGGATTGACCGCCCACGCGGCAAGGGCCGCGACCAGGAGCGCCCCCACCGCGGCCAGACGGGTGGCCCGGGCCGGATCGCTGGTGCCGGGCGCGCGGCCGCACAGGGCGACGAAGCGGCCACCCTCCGACACAAGGAAGGCCGACGCGATCGGCGCCCACGCCAGCGCGCCGGTCCAGATCAACGCCTCGGCCGGGATCGGCACGGGCCACCACGGCACGGTGGCCAATAGCGCGGGCATCGCGGTCACGGGCCGAGCCCGCCATCCGGGGACCAGCAGGGCCACGCCCGCCGCCAGCAGCGCCACCCACCATGGCGCCGGCGCGATCAGTCGCGGGTACGCCGACCCGGCGGAAACAACCGCGACGGTGCCGGCGGCACACCACGCGGAGATACCGATGATGATGGATGAGGCGAGCGGCGTCCACCACCTGCGATAGAATTCCCTCATTCGGCTGCCATTCTAGCCGGTCGCCGACGTCGCCACGTCCAGTTCATGGCTCCCCGCCTTCGCGACGCGTGCGTCGCATCGTTCGTCGCCCTGTTCCTCGCGGTGTTGCTGACGTGGCCGCTGGCGCCTCGTCTGGGCTCGTCCAGTCGAATCGACAGCGGCGATGGACGCCACGGGGTCTGGAACGTCGCCTGGGTGGCCCATGCGCTGACGACGGATCCGGCGTCGCTGTTTGACGCCAACATCTTCTATCCCCACCGGCAGACGCTGGCGTACTCAGAAGCCAATCTGGTGGCGGGGGTCGTGGCCATCCCCGTCTGGCTGGCCACGAAGAACCCCCTCGCCAGCTATAACACGGTGGTGCTGCTGGCGTTTGCCGGTGCCGCACTGGCGGGCTACCTGCTGGTGCGGGTGCTGGGCGGCAGCCGGCTGGGCGCGAGCATCGCCGGGCTGACGTACGGCTTCAGCCCCTACATGTTCGCGCACATTCCGCACATCCAGTTGCTGATGACGTTCGGGCCCGCGTTGTCACTGGCAGCGATGCATCACTTCCTCAAAGCCCCGTCCCTCCGGCGGGGCCTGGCGCTGGGCGGCGCGCTGGCGGTCACCGGCCTGGCGTGCGCGTACTACGGCATCTTCGCCGGGCTGGTGGTGGGACTCGGCCTGCTGTGGTCCCTGATCCTCGACAGGCGCCTCAAGGAGCCGCGCTTCTGGCTCGGCATCGCCGCCGCCGTGGCGGCGGTCGTGGTGCTCGTCGCGCCGTTCTTCGTGCCCTATCTGTCAGTGCGGGCAGCGGGTTTCGAGCGATCGCTCGACGAGGCGCGCCTGCACGCCACCGTTGGCCGCGCGTACCTGGCGTCCGCGGTGCTGGTCCATCAGTGGATGCTGCCGTTGATCGGCCAGTGGCGCGAAGTGCTGTTCCCAGGATTTCACGCGGTGGGACTGGCCGCGCTCGCGACGGCCCTCGCCTTCCGCGCCCGCGCCACGATCTCGCGGCGGGTGGTGTGGCTCTACGTGGCGATGGCCGTGCTCGCTTTCTGGACATCGCTCGGTCCGGACGCCGGGCTCTACACGCTGCAGTACTACACGGTCCCGGCGTTCTCGTTCCTGCGCGCGCCGGCGCGTTTTGGCGTGCTGGTCACGTTGTCGGCGGGGGTCTTGTCCGGCCTGGCCGTCACGTGGCTGCAGCACCGCCGCTGGACAGCCGGGCCCTGGCTGGCCGCCGCGCTGGTCACCGCCGCGGTGGCTGAATCGTACGTCGGTCCCCTCCGGCTGGCCGATATGCCCCGCGTCGTGGAAGCCTACCAACGGCTGGCGATCATGCCGCGCGCGCCCGTCGTCGAGTTTCCGTTTTACATGGGGGCGGCCGATCGGCACCGGCACACCGAGTACATGCTGATGTCCACGTACCACTGGCAGCCGCTGGTCAACGGCTACAGCGATTACTTCCCTGTTGATTTCGTGGAGGCCACGCCGCGGCTGGCGTCGTTTCCATCCGCGGAGGCCTGGGACGTGATTTGGCGGCGCCAGGTGCGGTGGGTGGTGGTCCACTTCGACAGCTATTCCGCCGGCGAGCGGCGCCGGCTGCGGCCGCAACTGCGGGCGATGGGCGATCGGGTGCGCCTGGTGGTGGACGACGACAACGTCTCGCTGTACGAAGTTATCTGGCCCAGGCCGTCAGCCGCGCTTCCGCTGCCGTAAGGGTCTCTTCCTTCTTGCAGAAACAGAAGCGCAGTTGCGTGCGCCCGCCCGACGGATCCCGGTAGAAGCTGCTGCCCGGCACGCTGGCCACGCCCACGTCGGTCACGAGGTGCCGCGCCAGCGTCACGTCATCGGGAAATCCGAAGGCGGACACGTCGGTCATGATGTAGTACGCCCCCCTCGGCTGGATGCACCGGAACCCCGCGGCCGTCAGAATGCGCATCAGGCGATCGCGCTTGGCGCGGTACGTGGCGGCCAGGCCGTCGTAATACCCGGGCGGCATCGCCAGCGCGGCGGCGGCGGCCGCCTGCAGGGGCGCCGCGGCCCCGACCGTCAGGAAATCATGCACCTTGCGAATGGCGCCGCTCACGTCGGCCGGCGCGATGGTCCAGCCCACGCGCCACCCGGTCACGCTATAGGTCTTGGACACGCTGTTGATGGTGACCGTGCGTTCCGCCATGCCGTCCAGCGACGCCATCGACACGTGGTCGGCGTCGTACAGGATGTGTTCGTAGATCTCATCGGTCACGGCCAGCGCGCCCCACTGCTGGCACAACCCCGCGATGAGCTGCAGCTCGCTGCGTGAAAATACCTTGCCGGTGGGATTGTTCGGCGTGTTGATGACAATCGCGCGGGTCTTGTTCGAGAACGCCGCCGCCAGTTCGCCGGGATCAAACGACCAGTCCGCCTCGCCTGCCGCCGGCTCCCGCAGCCGCACGAATCGCGGCGTGGCGCCGGACAGAATCGCGTCGGGGCCGTAGTTTTCGTAGAACGGCTCGAAGATGATCACCTCGTCGCCCGGATCGACAATGGCGAGCATGGTGGCCATCATGGCCTCGGTGGAACCGCAGCACACGGTGATGTGCGCCTCGGGATCCACGGTGCCGCCCCGCCGCGCCATCGCATCACGCGCGATCGCGTCCCGCAGCGGCTTGGCGCCCCAGGTGATGGCGTATTGATTGATGTCCGCCTGGATCGCCTCGCAGGCGGCCTGCTTCACGGCGTCGGGCGCGGGAAAATCCGGGAACCCCTGCGACAGGTTCACCGCGCCGTGCGCGTTGGCGAGCCGGGTCATCTCCCGGATGACCGACTCGGTGAATTGCGAGGCTTTGATGGAGGTGCGGAGGCGATCCGTCATCGCGCCGGCGCCGTTCGATACAGCAGGCGGTAGTCTTCGGCCGTGCCGATGATTTTCTTCACATAACCCTGCGTTTCCGGGAACGGAATGTTGTCGATGAACTCGTCGCGATCGAGCCCCGGCCGTTCCGCCAGCCAGCGCGCGACCCGGTTCTCGCCGGCGTTGTACGACGCCAACGCCGGCGCCACGCCGCCGAAGCGCTTGACGAGGTCCGAGAGATACGTGGTGCCGATGCGGACATTGATCTCGGGACTGGTGAGGCTGGCCGTGGTGAAGCGCCGGATCTTCAGCGTGCGCGCGTAGCGTCTGCCTGTGGACGGCAGGATCTGCATGAGGCCCCAGGCGTCGGCCGCCGATCGAATTTTCGGATCGAACGTGGACTCCTGGGCCACGAGCGCGGCGACGAGGAAGGGATCCAGCTTGTGCGCGGCCGCATGTTTCCGGATCAGCGGCCAGTACGCCACCGGGAACAGCACGGTCTTCAGGTCGCGAGGCAGCGCCTCGCCGCCATCCGCCATGTACTGCGGATACGCGCGCTTCATGGCGCTGATGCCCAGGCGCAGTTCGCCCTGGCGGTTCAGGGCGTACGCGAGCGTGGCGTCAATCACCGGCGCATTGCCGCCCTGGCGCTGGATCCACCGGAGTTCCCCGACGGCGTCGGCCCAGAGTTGCGCGGCCAACAACGCCTGCACGAGCGCGGCGTTGCCCGGGGCGGGACCTGGTTCGAACGCCACGCGCGCGTCGCGGCGCACCGGCGTCACGGGTCCGGCGCCGGCGGGACGCGCGGCCGCCCGCAGCCGCTCGAGGGCGCGGACCGCCTCCCGGCCGTAATACGAATTGCCGTAGTCGGCGATCGTCTGGTCGTAGCCGCGCATGGCCATGTCGCGGCGCCCCAGGCGCTCGTGCGCGCGCGCGGCCCAATACACCCAGCCCGATCGATAGTCGGCGCGGCGCAGCCCCACGGCCGCGCTCTCGAACAGCCGGATCGTCTCGTCGTAATTGGCGTTGGCGAACGCCCACCAGCCGGCCTTCCACGCCGCGCGACCCGCAAACGGGCCCGCCGGGTACCGGTCGTACTGTTCGGTGAACACCGCCGCGGCCGTCGCGTCCTCGTCGGTCAGGATGTAGTGCGTGCCCAAATCGTTGAGCGCGGCCTCGGCGTAGATCGGATCGGGCGCGCGATCCACGAACGCGCGCACGCCGGCGATGTATTCGGGGTGCCGGCCCATCTCCCGCAGCACGCCCAGCCGCGTGTACTCCGCCTCGCCCTGGCGCGCGCCGCCGGAGGCGAGATACGCCTGCAAGGCCTGCAGGGCCGGCGCGTGCCGCTTCAACCGGGCGTCCACCTGCGCGAGCCGCAAATCCACCACGTCGCGATCGGCCGCCGGCACGAGGCCGCGCACGGCCAGATAGGCCTGGCGCGCGTCCTCGAATTTCCGCGCGTCATACAACTGCTGCGCGCGACGCAGGGCCACGGGCACCCGTCCCGTCGTGACCGTCGCCATCGCGGGCGCGAGCTTCAACAAGGCGGCCGTGGCGGCGCTGCCTTCGGCCGAGGCCGGATACTCGTCATGCACGCGCGTGAAGGCCTGCCTGGCAAGGTCGATATCCTCCGCCTGCTCCGCCGCAAGGCCCAGCCGATACCAGGCCTGCGAGAGCGACGAGCCGGCCAGCGGCAGCGTGGTCAGCGCGGACAACGCCTGCGAGGCGCCGGTCCAGTCCGCGCGCGCTTCGGCGGCATCGGCCGCCAGCCACAACGCGCGTTCTCTCAGATAGCCCTCGGGGCTGGACGCGAGGACGGCGGCGGCCGACGCCGCGGCGGCATCGAGGCGGCCCACGGCCAGTTCCGCGCGGCCTTGATGCACGCGCACGTACGGGCCCACGGTGCGATCACCGGATGCCTTGCTCAGGACCGGCAGCGCCTGCGCCGCCTGACCGTCCGCCAGCTGCGTCAGCGCCTTTGCCACGCTATTCGGACGCGCCACGGCGCCGGCGGGACCGAGGGGCGCGAGCCAGAGGGACCCGTCCGCGCGCGACTCCCGTCCAGACGCAACCGCAATCAGGAGGGCGACGAGCGACAGCCCGCCGGCCAGCGGCAACGTCCGTCGGCCGATCCGCGTCATGTTGGAACCCACAGAAGGTATTGTCAGTCCGGATGGGTCAGCACTTCAACCGTGCGGACCGACGTCACGTTTTCAAGCCGCAGGGCGGCATGGCGCGCCAGCAGCTCCACTTCTTCCGTCCAGACGGGCGCGTCTTCCTGTTCCGTGGACCTGTCCACATCGTCGGCATACAGCACCGCGACCACCTCGCCGCCGACGGCGAGCGGCACGACCAGCCCGGTGTGGCCGACCGG
>JANLHE010000539.1 GCA_024653875.1 Acidobacteriota bacterium | reverse complement strand
CCGAATGACCGCACGCGGTACGCGACCTCGACGCCAGTGGACAACCATGCGGACGGGCACGACTCGCGGCGTTACGGGGTGATTGAGATCCTGGCGCTGTTGCACGACGTTGGGGCGCAGATGCCGACGCGTACGCTGGGCGGGTCGCCGATGGCGAGGAGCGCCGTATGACTGACGTGATGGTGTACGACGCGAAGTGGGCCGAGCGCATCACGAAGCGCATCCGCAAGGCGGGTGAGGACTTCGGCGCGCTGCTCTTGGAGGCGCACGATGGCAAGGCGTGGAGGCTGCGCGGTTTCAAGTCGTGGGCCGCGTACGTGGACGCCGAGTTCGAGTTCACGCGGCAGCACTCGTACAAGCTGATCGGGCAGGAACAGGCGAATCGGCGTCTCGCAGCATCGGGATCAGCCACGCGGTTGACCGTTACCGAGGCCGCGGAAGTGTCGCATGATGCGACAGTTTCTGAGATCGAGCAGACGGTCTACGAGCGCCGATCTGTACCTGTGCCGAAGCCCGCCGGCAAGCGGCGACGGGGGTTCACGGCACCCGACGAGACGGTGCGTGTGGACGTGCAGCGGTATCAGGGCTGGTACGAGCAGATGGACCCGGACTACCCGGTCGAGGCGTCGTTCGTGCGGGTACTCTCGCAGTTGCGGGACGTGATCGACTCGATGCTCGTCGTGGCTGACGAAGCGTCGCGCAAGCCGGTCCGCATTGACGAATGGAGCGCGTGATGGCGCATTACCCACGAACCGACCGGCGCTGCCTGACGTGCCTGCGGTTCCCCGACTTCACCGGGCGCGACATGATGCACTGGCGATCGTGCGTGCCGCGCCGCGACTGGCCGACGTTCACGGACGTGCCGGCCGTTGTAGTCACGGATGCTGGTTCGCTCATTCAGGGAGTGACATTCACTCCTGATGCCGTGATATGCGACTGCGGGTTCGTGGCGAAGAGCGCGTTCGGGCTGCGGTCGCATCGACGGAAGCACGAGGCGGTGACGAGTGCTTGACGCCCCGACCGACACGAAGCAGATCTTCCAGCGCCTCCGCAGCAAGCGCATCGAGTACGCGCGCGTGCAGACGCGGATGCGGATTCGCCGCGCGCTGATCTCCCGCGTCCTTGACACAAACGTCGCGGACAACGGCACCGGGACGAACGTCGGGCCACCGTTCGACTCGTCCACGATGATCATCCGGTCGATGCTCGGCGAGCCGTCGAAGGCAGTGCAGCACTACGAGAACCGGCTGTCGGCCAACGTGCCGAACATCTCGGTTGTCCCCATCACGACGAAGCCGAAGCTGACGCAGACGCTCGATCGGGTTGCCGGCGAACAGGAGCGCCTCGACGCGGAACTGTGGCGTGAGGCGTGCGCGGTGGCGGGTGGGCGCGGAGAGCATCAGCGGCTGGCTTCCGCGATGGTGGTGGGCGGCGCGGCGTACCTGCTGACGCTGCCCAGGGATCTCGCGTTCGGGCTGCCGGACCGCATCTACCACGGGGACATGACGGACGAGGAAGTGGCGCTGCTGACGCGCGAGGGGAAGCTGTCGCCGTCCCGGCTGCCGCACCCGAAGACCGGGGAGCTGGTGTACGCGGAATCGGGGGACGCGTGGGCGTCTCGGCGCAAGGAGGCGATGAAGGCGGGGAAGGTGGCGGGGAAGGGGCTGTTTATGCTCCGCGCGCTGCCCCGCGACATGGTGCTGTGCGAGAAGGACGCGGCGGGTCTGCGATGGGGCGCGGTGACGGAGGTGGTGCCGCAGTCGGTGTTCGGGGCGGGCTCCCAGTGGGCACGGTTCGCGGCACGGCACGACAAGACGTTCACGGGCAACGAGGCCGAGTACTCGCTGATGCTGAACACGAAGGGGCAGGTGATCGGCGGCATCCCGCAGGGCGGGCCGGTCGGGTATTCGAGCCGCGCGACGAGTTCGTTCACGTTCATCACGTACACGGACCGCGAAGACCTCGTGTACTTGGTGGCGGGCCCGAACGACGTCGAGGGCGGGCGGGAGATCTGGCGCGGGAAGCACGGGTGCACGGAGCAGGGCCAGCCGGCGTGTCCGCTGGATGAGGTCGCGTGCATCAGGGGGGACGTGGATCTCCCGGATCACGAGTTCCTGACGCCGCTGGACCCGCTGTTCGCGGTCATCCCGAACACGAACCAGTTCCTGACGATGCGGAGCAACATCGCGGCGTGGAATGCGACTCCGCGGTTCGTGGTGGAAGTCACAGACGGATCGCAGTTGCGGGGCAATGACGGCGAGCCCGTGAACGTGAAGAGCGCGCCGACGCCGGGGATGGACCCGACGCAGATCGCCGCGTACCCGGGGACGGTGAAGCACCTCACGATCGATGCGGCGGATCTCGACCAGTCGATCGTGACGATGTTCGGGCGCATCGACCTCTACATGCCGTCCCCGGTGACGCAGGGCGCGGCGGGGGCGTCGGCTCCCGCGTGGCAGGTGCACCAGTTGATCCAGCAGGCGCAGGAGAACTTGAGGCAGCCAGCGGACAACCTCGCGATGGCGATCCAGCGCAGCCTCCTCAAGATGCACGGATGGCTGCGGCAGTTGGACGTGCCGGTGTACTTCTGGTCGGTGCCGGGGCACCGCAAGGACGCGCGTGAACTGCGCGGGCTGATCGAGTTCGACCCGGCTGACCTGACGGACTCGATCACGGTGAAGCTGGAGCTCGACACACCCGAAGACCTGATCGTGCTGGACCAGGTAGGGCAGGCGAAGCTCAAGGACGGGCTGATCACGCGCGAGGGCTACTTCGAGGAGTACGCACGCGTGCAGGACGCGCGACAGGCGACGGTTGAGAGCTACGGACAGACCGTCGCGGACTCGCTGCTGTTCGGCCGGCCGCTGCCGGGGTCAGCGTTGCTCGCGATGGTGGCGCAGCGCGTGATGGGGCGGCTCGCGGTGGAACTGCCGGGGTGGAGCCCGAACGCGGCACGTGCGCAGGCGCAGGACATGAGCATGGCCGCGCAGCAGCAGGTCGCGGAGCAGGAGCAGGAAGGGTTGATGGGCGGGCCACCGCCGTCAGAACCGATTGTCGCGGGGGCTGAGGACGTGAGTCTCGCGAACGCGGCAGGGGTGAGGCAGCCCGGCGTGGGGATGGCTCAAAGCTTGCCGGCGCAGTTGGGGATGTCACCCGTATGAACGACGACGACAAGTTCTTCGTGGGGCTGCTCGGTTTCTACGCAGCGGCGCTGATCGCGATCGGCGTGTGGGCAGTGGTGATGAGCTAATGGCGTCGCCACTCTCCGCCGATCTGCTCCAGGACGTCGAGGACTGGGCTGTCGACTACGTGATCGCGATGCTCGAGGGCGTCGTCGAGTTGATGCAGGTGGACGGACGCGTCTACGGCGACGTTCTTCTGAATCGAGGCGAGCGCATCCTGTCGTTCGAGGCGGCGGTGCGGTCGGGTGAGATGGACTCGCTGCCCGTGGTGAACGCGGGGCTGGCCCGTCGCATGGAAGACCAGTACGAGCGGGACATGGCGGACATGCCGGTGATGAGGGAGTGAAATGACACACGTAGCAGGGCACACCGCGGACAGCCCCCTCTCGAATCAGGAGTACGACGACGCCGTGGGCGGCGGCGGCTCTGATCCGAGCACGGGCGCCGCGACCCGTGTGATCGGTGGTCGGGTGAAGCAGTGGAACCCCGCGACGTCCACGTACGACATCGACCTCGGCCCGGCCGACGCGCCTACCACACCGTCAGCGGCGACGTACTCCGGGTCGGGGTTGCCGGCGGGGTACTCGCGTGGCACCGATGGGCTCGTGTACAAGCAGAGCGGGTTCGGGCGCGTGCTGGCAACGCAGGCCGAACTCGACGCGATCAACGCGCCGGCAGCGCAGGCGCCACGGCAGGGCAATCCCGATCTCCCCGCCGAGCAGCGGTTCACGGCCAGCGAGAACGAGGCTGACCGCACGTTCACGGCTGAGCAGAACGAGCAGAGCCGCGCGGCGGCGGCGGCGGCATCGGCCGCGTCGATCGCGCAGCAACAGAAGCAGCTCGACGAGACGATCCGCGCGAACCGCGTCGCGGCGGCGCAGCAGGATCAGAACCTCGACTTCCTGTACGACAAGTTCGCGGTCGAGACGGACGCGAACAACCAGACGGCGATCCGCGACACGCAGCAGATGATCTGGAACGCGCAGCGTGACAAGGCGGATATCGACTACAAGTACGCGGGGCTCCAGCAGGAGGCGGCGGCGTTCAACGCGCAGCAGCAGTTCGCCGTCGACCTGGAGAACCAGCGCCGTACCGAGGCGCAGGCCGAACGCAAGCGCGCGCTCGCGGAGTCGATCGGCGTCACGGCACAGGACGCGGGATCGCGTGGCAAGCTCGCGGCGCAACTGCTCGCGAACCCCGGACTCGGCGAGCTCGACACTGCGCTGGCTGGCGGCGAGGACTTCTTCACGGAGGAATCGCTGGTCCCGCTGACGGATCTGCTCGGGCAGCGCGCGGACGCGGCGAAGGCCCCTAACTTCCTCGCGTTCAACCCGATCAGCGCCCCGGCCGCGCCGAACATCCCTATGCCGAACTACACGATGCCGACCCCGCAGGTCGCGCCCACGCGTCCTCCGTCGGTTACGGGGACTCCGGCCGCTGGCGAGTCTCCTGTGGCGGCTCAGGGGCTTGCGGGGCTGAGCCGTGAGCAGCTTCAGGCGGGCGCGGGGAACCAGCAGATCAGCGGACCGCAGGAGAACGCGGCGGACCTCGCGACGCAGTTGCAGCAGGCGC
Organism: Acidobacteriota bacterium; assembly: GCA_024653875.1. Taxonomy (GTDB): domain Bacteria; phylum Acidobacteriota; class Vicinamibacteria; order Vicinamibacterales; family SCN-69-37; genus SYFT01. The sequence continues at coordinate 2,670 of JANLHE010000539.1, read as the reverse complement.
TCGAAGCGGCTGGGTACGAGGACGGCGGCATGGCCGAGGGCATGTACATGGGAGACGAGGACGGCCCGGAGCTGCACATTCCGCTTGGTCCCGGCGAGGCGTTGGTCATCCCCCACGATCAGGTCAAGAACTTCCTGCGGAACGTCGCGGCACCGCAGATGCAGGGCAAGAAGGGCATGAAGCAGCCCATGAAGGGGATGAAGAAGGGCGGACGGTTCAAGGACGGCAAGGCTGCGCCGATCGCTGCCGACATGGTGGGCATGGGGATCGGCGCGATGGCGGGCGGCGGATTCTTCGACGAGGGCAGCATCTTCGGCACGGCGCAGATGAACGACCAGTCGGGCACGCTCAGCTTTCTCGCGCAGGCGCTCAAGCGGGCGCTCTCGGGCACGCCGTGGCAGCAGCAGGGCCGCGCGCCGACGCCGATCGAGGTGAGCGCGCCCGGGACCGATCCGCTCGTGCAGGAGCTGGGCGGATCGCTGTCGGCGCTGGGCACGGGGACTCCGCAGGATCTGTTCCTGCGCAGGGCGCGCGCGTTGAGGCCGGTCGGCATCTCTGAGGCTGCGGGCGGGGTGAGGCGGAGCGCCTGATGGTGCGCCTTAGCGACGAAGAGCGGTTTTGGTCCAAGATCGACCGTTCGGGCGGACCGGATGCCTGCTGGCCGTGGGTCGGAGCCTGTAACTGGGCTGGCTACGGGCAGATACGGTTTGGCGGACGGCAGCAGACCGCTAGTCGCGTGGCGTGGACCATCGAGCACGGCCCCATTCCTGCGGGGATGCGTGTCTGCCACACGTGCGACAACCCGCCGTGCTGCAATGACCGCCACCTCTGGCTTGGTACGCAGGCGGACAACATGCGAGACATGGCAGAGAAGGGGCGCAGTCGTCCCGGTGATGTGTCTGGCGTTCTGAACCCGCGCGCGAAGGTGAATGAGGTCGATGTAGTTCGCATACGAGAAAGCCGCGCGGACGGGGCCACTCTCGACAACATTGCGGCTCAGTTCGGTCTCGATCGTTCGTCGGTTGGTGACATCTGTTCCGGCGAGCATTGGCGAGAGGTAGGGGGTCCGCTCACTGCCCCGATTCCGTTTGCCGAGCGCTCTCGCGTCTGCGCGATTGACGGCTGCAACGGCGCGAAGCGTGCTCACGGATGGTGCGAGAAGCACCTGACGCGATGGCGGCGGAATGGCGACCCACTGAAGATCACTCGGCGCGCACCAAAGGCGGTGCTCTCATCGTAAGTTCTGAGCCGCGTTCATGGAGCGAGCGTCGCCGGGCGGATCAGCGCCAGCGCTACCCCGAGCTTGAGCTTGCCGACGCCGACATGGTGTCGCGTGTCGACGCGCGGCGTGTGAGTCGTGGCGAGATCCCGTCTCAGTTGACGCGTGACACGACGCGGATCGCGGCGGACATCGCACGGGCGAAGGCGGGCAGTGCGCCGGGCGGCGGGTTCCTCAGCGGGATCGCCGAACGTGCGCGGGTCCAACGTGGCCAGCAGCGCGCGGAATCGCAGCCCGCGCGTGACCCGCAGCAGTCGTACTTCGACGCGCTCTCCTCGCGCTTTCAGCACGACGTCCCGCAGAACGTGGACCGCGGTCAGGTGGCGCTCGGCATCCTCGGGCGTGCGGGGACGCTGGCGGACGCGGTCACGGGTGCACCGATTCGAGGCGCGTTGCAGTCGAAGCCCGGGCTCGGCACGTTGCGTGGGGCATGGGAAGGGCTCAAGGACCCGTCGACGGCGAGCGGACGTGACCTTCCCGGCGTCATCCGACTGCCTGACGAGGACGTGCTGCCGTTCGGGCTGTCGCTGCGAGACGTGGGCGGCGGTATTGGTGAGGCTGTGGCGGACGTGGGCATGGTGGGTGCGCTGGCGAAGCCCGCGAGGGCCGCGCGTGCGGCCGGCCGTGGAGCGCGCGCCTATCGCGACGTGACGAAGAACCTGCCCGTGGGCGCGTCCATCAAGGACGTGGGCGAAGGGGCGACTGACGATGCTGGTGACCTTTCTCGGCGCGCGGCGACCCCCGATGAGATTGCTGCCTTCGAGGGATTCCCGTCGCCGCGTGGGCCAGTCGAGGGCACGTTCTTCCACGGCAGCCGTTCGGGAGAAGTGCCGACCCCGCGCCATGGTGAGCCGATGTTCCTTGCGCCGAGCGAGGATGCGGCCGGGTGGTTCGGCCCGGTGAGTCGCCACGATGTATCCATCCGCAACGCTGCGAACGAAGAAGACCTTGCGGCAGCGGCACAGCGTGTCGGTGCACAACCGGAAGACATCGCGGCTCATTCGCCATTCGACGGCGAGAACCCGAACGACTACCTCTACGTGCCCGCAGTGCGCGAGGAGTTGCAGCGCCAGGGGTTCGACGGTTTCCGTGGCTGGGACACATTCGGGCGCGAAGAGATACAGGTCGTCGTGCCCTTCGATGCTGGCAGTAGCGTTCGCGGTGCCGTCCAGCGCGCGACCGACGTGCCGTTCCGGCCGCGGGTCGGGGGGGCTGCGGATGACGTCGTGGCTGATGTCCAGCCGTTCCGAGTGCAGGGCAAGCCGGTCTACCAGCCAGACGATGTGATCGCCGCTACTCAGTCCGATGCCGCACGGCTCTACGCCACGGCGGCGAAGGAGGCTGAGGAGCCTGTGTACGGCGGCGTCGTGGACGCGCTCGAACAGGCGTCG
>JANLHE010000536.1 GCA_024653875.1 Acidobacteriota bacterium | reverse complement strand
TACTGGATCGGCGCGCAGTCCCTGTACGGCAACGCGGGCGGCGACCTGATGTACCGCTTCCAGCGCGTGTCGCCCATGGCGCTCTCTCCGCACGATCCGGAGGTGCTGTACTACGGATCGCAGCACGTGCATCGCACGCGCGATCTAGGCGTGACGTGGGAGAAGATCTCCCCGGACCTGACCGCGTTCGACGAATGCTGCCAGGGCGCCAGCGGCGGCCCGATCACGCGCGACGTGACGGGTGAGGAGTTCTACAGCACGCTGTATGCGATTACCGAGTCCACGCTGGAGAAGGGCGTCATCTGGACCGGCGCGAACGACGGCCCCTTCCATGTCACGCGCGACGACGGGAAGACGTGGACGAACGTGACGCCGAAGGACCTGCCCAAGGGCGGGCGCGTGGCCTGGATTGACGCCTCGCCGCACCGCAAGGGGTCTGCGTACTTCGCGGTGTACCGGTACCTGCTCGGCGACTACCATCCGTACATCTATCGCACGGACGACTACGGCGCGACGTGGACGCGGCTGACCGACGGGACGAACGGAATCCCGGCCGACTGGCCAACCCGTGTCGTCCGCGAGGATCCGGATCGCGCAGGCCTGCTCTACGCGGGCACCGAGTTTGGCATGTTCGTCTCGTTCGACAACGGCGCATCGTGGAAGTCATTCCAGCTCAACATGCCCAACGTGCCGATCAACGAGATCAAGGTCTATCGCAAGGATCTGGTGATCGCCACGCAGGGCCGCGGCTTCTGGATCTTCGACAACCTGACGCCGGTGCAGCAGATGGCCGCGCAGGCCGCCGCGCCGGCGGCACCCGCGCCGCTGAAGGTGTTCAAGCCGCGTGAGGGATACCGCACGCGCACAAGTCCGGGCACGCTGGGACCGACGATTGACTACTTCCTGCCGGCCGCGCCGGAAGGCCACGTCACGATCGACATTCTGGACGCCAAGGGTGACGTGGTGAACAGCTACAGCAGCGCGGCGCCGGCCGGCGGCGGCGCGGGCCGCGGTGGGCGAGGGGGTCGCGGAGGCGGCGCGCCGGCGGCGGCCGCTGATTCGGCCGTGGGACGCGTCACCCGGACGGCCGGATTCAACCGGTTCGTCTGGGATGTGCGGCATCGGAACGGCCTTGCCGTCGCGCCCGCGCAGTACACCGCGCGGGTCACGGTGGGCGGCACCGCGCTCAGCGAGAACTTCACGGTGCTGATCGATCCGCGCGTGGCGGCCGACGGCGTGACGCCGGCCGACCTGCAGGAACAGTTCGACCACGGCGTGCGCGTCGCGGCGCTCGGGGCCAGCGTGAACCAGACGCTGGCGCGCGTGCGCACGGCGCAGCAGCAGTTTGCCTCGGGCGCCACTGCCAATCCCGAGAAGCTGAAGATCGTCAACAGCCTCGCGGACAAGATCAACACGCAGCCGGTCCGTTATGGCAAACCCGGTCTGCAGGCGCACATCCAGTACATCTCGCGCCTGGGCATGGGCGTCGATCAGAAGGTGGGCCGCGACGCGATCGAACGGTACGGCGTGCTCAAAGCGGAACTGGACGCGATCATCGCGGAGTTGGACAGACTCAAGTAGGTCCTGAGGTCCTGGGGTCCTGAGGTCCTGGGGTTCAAGGTGGGCGCTCCGCGCCAACCTTATTCCCGGACTTCAGGACTTCCGGACCCCGGGACCCCAGGACCTCACCCGGGCACCTTGAGCCGCGTGACCGGCAGCCCGTATCTTCTTCCCGACATCATGGCCACGCGGCAGTGGTCGTCCCACACCGGTGTTTCGAACGCGCCGGGGTTGTCGGTTTCGATGCTCGCAGGGCCGAGCCGTTCCGTGGCGACAACCGACTGTGTGAAGAGGTCGGCGATCCGCGCGTGTAACTCGACCGCTTGCGTGTTGCGATCACGCTCGAGCGACCAGTACGCGACGAACCGCCCGCAGAACGCGCCGTTTGACTGGTAGCCCCATCCGGGAAGGGCGAGCCGGCGCAGTTGAATCTGCGGATACGTTTCATCGCCACCCATCGTCGCCTCGAAGACCCAGTCGGCGAAGGCAGCCGGGCGGGGCATCTTGGATTCTGGCTCCCGCACTTCCAACTCTTCGCACGGCTCTACGAATGCCCGGCCGGATGTGACGTGCAGGCGGTTGATCCACGCCAGCACGCGTTCTCCGAGCGTGGCGATCGGCAAACACTTCAATCCGTAAATGTCGTTATCAAATTCGCGACTGTGCCCGAGTCGCGTACCGAGCCATGGCAGGGACAACCCCGGCTTCAAGGACAGTTCCTTCTCCTTCCCTGGGCCGCCAACCGCCTGGTCCACCAATCGACGGAGCGCGGACAGGAATTCCGCGATGGGCTTACCTGGGCCGATGCCATCGCGTGGATCACGCGACCGTGCGACCCCCGACCACACTTCAATCGTGTTGTGCGGGAATGCGTGGAGTTCGCCGCCAGGGTATCGGTCGAGAAAGACAACCAACTCCTGCCCAATCGTCCCGCGGACCGTGCCCGTGTCGGGGTGCCAAAACCGAATGCGCCGGTCCCTGACAAGGTCCGCAGGGTCTTTCACAACCTGAATTACCTCGGCTACCCATTCGGTAGCGGGCGCTGAATCGCGGGATGTCGATTGCGTCGACGACAGGAGTTTGATGTGCGCGACGAGCATCGAGATCGTCGAGGCCTGGGTGGAGGAGAACGAGACGTAGTCCACTTCAGACAGCCGGCCGACTGCCATGCGCAAGGTGATGGCCCTGCCGGCGCTTGCCCGGACGGGCACCGGATCCTGGACAACTGTGGTGAAGCCAGGGAGTATCGCTTCCACCCGATACCAGCCGAAGGGAAGGGCCGTGAAGATGAATCGTCCTTCACTGTCTGTGACCGCGCTCCGCGTGAGCGCACCGTTTGTTGCCTTGACGGTTACGCCCGGCAGCACGCCGTCGCTCATATCTGTGGCAATGCCAGTCAGCACACCTGTCGTTAGCGCGCCCGGCGTCTGCGCCGCCGGCGTGGCCAGCGCGAGAGACCACACGACGAGTGTGAGCAACCGGAACATCATCCAGGACCTCCGGACCTCCGGAACCCGGACCCAGGCCCCCTGGACGCTGGACACAGGACTCACAGCAATTCCCTCCCGTGCGCCCGCAGCCAGCGCTCGGCTTCGCGCCAGCCGGCGCACACCGCGGCCACTTCGCGCCAGAACTGGCGTGAGTGATTGGGCTGCCTGATGTGCATCAGTTCGTGGAGGATCACGTAGTCGGAGACCTCGGGCGGCATCTGGAGCAGGCGCCAGTTGAGCGCGATCGCGCCGCGCGTGGAGCAGCTGCCCCATCGTGACCGCTGGTTCCTGACCGAGACACGGCCGATCGTCAGGCCGTGGTCGCGCGCGAGATCAAGGCAGCGCGGCGGCAGTTCAGCCGTGGCGAGTGTGCGCATGTGCGCCTCGAAGGCGGGGCGCACATCGGCCGCGGCGCCGGCGAGCGTGATGCGCTCATCTGCAAAGGCAACGGTGACCGCGTCCACCACCAGCGGCAGACGTGCGCCCCGGAACCACACCACGGTGCCCTGGGCCCAGGGGCCAGCCTGCGCCTGACGCCGCGCCTGCTCCCGTGCGATCCAGGCGCCCTGCTTTTTCGCGAACGCGAGCCCGCCCTCAATCGACGCGCCGCGCGGCACGGTCAGCCGCAGCCCGCCCTCGGGCGTCATTCGCAGCACATACCGCCGCGCGCGCCGGTGCCGGGCGATGGCGATGGGAAAGGTCTCGGTCCCGACCTGCAGCAGCGACGGCGCTTTCGCAGAGCGCGACGCCTTTGGCGCGCGCCGCATCGTCAACCAGGGCAGGACCAACTGCATGACGGCAGGGTACCTGAAGTCCTGAAGTCCTGGGGTCCCGGGGGTCCTGGGGGTCCTGGGGTCCTGGGGTCCTGGGGGTCCTGGGGTCCGAAAGATTGTGCAACTGGCGAACAAACTGTATTAAGCGTCCGTAATATCACGATAACTGCCGAGTTTTGATGGATCAAACAGCAAGCAAGTAACCACTTGCTTGCACAATCCAAAACGCGGTAACGTGCGGATCATGGTTGCTGTTGATGTTCGCGACGCCCTTTTGAAGGCCACCCTCAAGCTGTTTGCCGAGCTCGGCAGCCGTGGCGCCACCACCAGGCTGATCGCCCAGGAAGCCGGGGTCAACGAGGTCACCCTCTTCCGGCACTTCCCCACCAAAGAGGCCCTGATTCACGCCGCTCTACACACTTTCGTGGAGCAGACACAGTACCTGCGCCTGCCGGAAACGCCCGTCGACCCGGCCGCGGAACTGACGGCCTGGGCGCGCGATCACCACAAACATCTCTAC